>DASVYJ010000098.1:0-2856 GCA_036392215.1 Candidatus Limnocylindrales bacterium
TGACCGTCGGCCTGATAGCAGTCGGGATTCTGATTGTGTGGCAGTTCCAGCCTACAGCAGCTGCCTGTGCCACTTCATCGATCGCGTCGATCACGTCGCGAGATGTCCCTGGGTTTGTTACTGTCGTCGACTCCGCCTCGAACCAGTTGCCCAGTTCGTTCGGTCGAAAGATCCCTGCCCTCCACTTGACACGCGCCCGGTTCGTTGGTCTGGTCACGACCCTCGTCAACGATCCCGCATACCGCGCCGACTTGGACAGCGCAGCCCGGTCACTCGGGTACGAGCCAGGTGCCATTCCACTGCTGCCTCTCGTTGGGAAGGTGGTCGCGGACCACCCCACGGCCGTGCTCGAGATTTGGGAGACGATTCTTGTGTTCGACTCATCCGATGACGCTGCGGACTACCTGCAGGTTATTCGAGACTCGAATGGCAGTTACTCGCAACTCGCCTTGACCTCTGCGTCTACCGTTGCCTTCGTGGAGCCGCCCCCCGCATCAGGTCTACCGGGAGAGAAGACACTCGTTGTGCAGCGGCAACACGGAGCGATGCTTCTGGCGGTGACCCTTCGAGGCGGCGCCTCGATCGGAGAGGAAGACGCCGCCAGGGTCATAGGCATCGCCGAGACCAGGATCTCCCGCAATTGCGGCTTCCCGTTCGCTAGCCGTGAGGCATGATGTGAATACGTCGCGCTGGATCTTGTCTGTCGCCCTGGCACTGGTAGTGGCGGCCGCCACTCTTGTGCTTGCGGGCTCGCCGCCTTCGGCGACGCAATCCCTTGGTCTGGCTCCATTCGCGGCCCGGAGTGAAGGATGCTCAGGGGTAGGTCCGGTCGTCGCGACCTTGGCCGAGATCCCGTCGGACCTGGCTGGCCAGGCCACGCCGCAGCGGGCGTTTGCGATGACCCGCCGCGATATCGTCATCGTTCGAGACCGATCAGAGCTGCCCGCAGGATCGCGGGTGGCCGACCTACATACCAGGCCGGCCGACCCTGCATTGCAGTCCTGCCACTACAAGCTCGCCGACCGCCCAGCGGCGAACCCTATCGTGGCCGCGGCGACGCGAGCGATAGTCCAAAGCCGTCTTGTTTCCGCGACTGAGCTCGCTGACAATGGAGCAATCTACCTCCTGGCGGACGATCCATTCCAGCCCGGCGCCCTCTGGTTCACAGCTTTGATACCATCGACCGGCTCCTCACCTGGATACCAGCGGATCGTCGTGGCTGTGACGACAAGCGCAGGGGCCGTGGGCAGTCCCGACTTCGCGCACTTCGGAGAGTAGTTGAGCCCGGAGCAGCATCGCGAGGCGCGCGAAGGCACGAACTGGCCGCCCGTCGAACGGCGCTAGGCCGAGCGCACCAACTCGCCCCGTACCCGGAGGTCCCGGACAGACGACCGTCAACTCGCGGGTCGCCGACCGCCATTCATGAGCCAGCTCGACCCGTACCGCACCCTCGGCCTCGGCCCCGGGGCGAGTGCGGCCGAGATCAAGCGTGCCTATCGCGAACTGGCGAAGCGCTACCACCCGGACTCGGCAGGCTCGAGCGCGCTGCCGCGCTTCCTGGCCGTCCAGGCCGCGTACGAGGCGCTGCTGCAGTGGCAGGCCGGCGCGGGTGGCGCGGCGGCCCGGCGAAGCCCGGGCGGGACTGCGACGGGGGGAGGCTCGCGGCGGGACCCGGCCTGGGCGCGGACGACGCACGATGCGGGACGGACGCGCGGCGGGCGAGGCCGGACCGGTGGCCCGGGCTCCGGGCCGGGCGACAGCCGCGGGCCGGGTGACGGCCGGGCGGGCGACGGCGGTCGGGACACCGGGCCGGGTCGAGCGCCCGGAGCTGCGTCGAGGCAGGCCGGTGGGCCGGCGGGTGGCGCGTGGGCGCGGCGGGCACGACGGCCCGCGAACCGCGCCACGTTCGGCTCGACGACGTACGACGACGCCGAGGAGGCGGAGCCCGGCTGGGAGGGCGGGAGCTGGTACGGCGCCGGCATGGGCACGTATTGGACGATCAACCCGCGGGAGTACGCGGACCCGCGCAAGCACGGCCCGGAGTACCTCGCCCGTGCCCGACGGGCGGCGGGCCTCGACGGGCCCGACGTTCCACCGGTGGTACCCGGGGAGGGACAGGCGAGGGCGGGCACCTCGCCGCCACCCCGCGCATCCACCGATCGACCTCGGCCGGCGAGGCCGACGGCAGCAGCGCCTCGACCCGCATCGTCCCCGCACGAGGAACCCGGTGATCGCCCGGCGGTCGCCCGCCGCCGTGCCGCCGGCGAGGACCCGCGGCCCGAGACTGACGGGACGGGCGTGTCTGTTCCCCGGGGCCGACAGGGCCTCTTCGGGCGGTTGCGCACCGCGTTCCGCGGCCGCCCGCCGTCCTCCTGAGGCCGGGCGCGCGGCCGCCCATCCGGAGCACGCGCCGAGGGCTACGATGCGGCCATGCCTGCCCGTCACGACGCGTCGGACCTCTCGAGCGCGGCCCAGGAGTACCTCCTGGCCCTGCGGACGCTCGGCGTCGACGGGGCGCGCGCGTCGGTCGCCCAGGTCGGCCGGAGGCTCGGCGTCTCGACCCAGGCCGCGAGCGAGATGTTCCGCCGCCTCATCGCCGAGGGCCTCGTCGAGCAGCACGAGGGCCGCGAGCTCGTCCTGACCGACGCGGGCCGGGCGGCGGCCGACGCGCTCTTCCGGCGCCACGCCCTGCTGGAGTGGCTGCTCACCGCCGTCATCGGCCTGGGCTGGGCGGAGTCCGATCCCGAGGCGGCGCGGCTGCAGGGCGCCATCTCGCCCGCGGTCGAGGCCCGCCTCGAGGAGATGCTCGGCCATCCCGAGACGTGCCCGCACGGCAACCCGATCGACGCGGAGACG
>DASVYJ010000099.1:0-15102 GCA_036392215.1 Candidatus Limnocylindrales bacterium
AGGTCGCGGCATGAGACGGCACGTCGAGCGCTGGATCCGCCTCCTCATCGGCGCCAACGTCGTCCTGGTCCTCGCCCTCATGGTCGTCGTCCTGCTCGACGCCGCCCACTCGACGGCGGGCCACCCGCCGCAGACCACGCCGACGCCCGGTCCGTCGGCCTCGGTCGAGCTCATGCCGATGGGCCTCGCCCACATCCCGACGAGCGATGCCTGCGTCCTCTGCCACGAGGGGGGCGGCTCGGGCGGCATCAAGACGATCCCGGCTCTCGGCCACCCGCTCGAGGGCTGGCGGGAGTGCCTCGTCTGCCACACCGACGCGAAGCTCGGCCGATCCGCGCCGGGCCATGCCGGCATCCCCCAGTCGGAGTGCCTCAACTGCCACAAGGAGGCGAAGCCGGGGCCGCCGATCACCCAGCCCCACACCGCGCTCCACGACCAGCACTGCCTGGACTGCCACGGCAACGTCGCCCACCTGCCCTCGTCGATGGCGAGCCGGAACGAGGACGAGTGCACGGTCTGCCACAAGCCGACCGCCTCGCCGCCGCCGGCAGTGCCGCACGTCCACGACGACCGCGTGACCTGCCGCGAGTGTCACCAGTCGCCCGAGATCGGCAGCATGCCGATCGACCACGCCCTCCGCTCGGACGCGACCTGCCTGCTCTGCCACGACATCGTCCGGGCGACTCCGGCTCCGGGCGCCACGTCCCGCCCTGCGCCGACGCCGGTCGCGACCGCCCAGGGGGCCCAGACCCGCTGGCCCCTCGTCGCGCCCGGTCCGGTCGTCGCGGCGGCCGCGGCGGCCGCGGTCGCGCCCGTCGGGTAGCGCCCGGGACGCGGCTCTGCAGGGTCAGGCGCGTCGCGCCCTCGTTCGGCCTCGCCGGCCGCGAACGCCCGGGCAGGTCGCTTCGGCCCGGGTCCCGATGGTCCATCCGGGGGAGGAACCCGCCGCCGAGCGCGAGGTAGGGTAGGTGTGTCCCGGCCGTGTCCGCCGGGACGGACCCGCCGTCACGCCGCCCGCCACCGGCTGTCGCCCGCCCGGTCCGTCTCCGGACCTGGCCACGGGACGCCCCGCGTCCGCTGCCGCCGATCGGACGGCCGAGCCCGTCGCCGTCGCGCACCAGCGCGACGTCCTGGCAGGAAGGAGCACCGTTGGGGAAGCCCGTCACGCGCCTTCGGCTGGCCATCGCCGCCGGCCTGACCCTCGCCTCGATCCTCGTCACGGCCCCGGCCACCGCCGCGGCCACGACCCCTGCCCAGACCGTCATCGCCGACGCCGAGCGGCACCTGGGCGCGCCCTACCGATGGGGCGCCACCGGCCCGACGTACTTCGACTGCTCGGGCCTCGTCTACGCGGTCTTCCGCGAGACCGGGTACTTCCCGGTGATCGGCAACGGCGCCTACCGCGACGTCGTCCAGATCTGGGGCTACTTCAAGGGCCGCGGCCTGGCCAGTCCGCTCGACGGCCAGCCCGGCGACCTCGTCGTCTTCGGCAATGGTGCCCATATGGGCATCTACCTCGGCGGCGGCAAGGTCATCAGCGCGCTCACCAGTGGCGTGACCATCACGGGCATCAACGCCATCTCGACTCCCTTCACGACGTTCCTGCACACCGGCCTGAACGGGCTCGCGGGGATCTCGACGGTCGGTCTCAACCTCCGCAGCGGCCCGAGCACCTCGAACTCGGTCAGCACGGTCCTGGCGACCGGCGAGACGTGGACGACGCTCGGCTTCGCGACCGACAGCGGGGGCCGGACCTGGCAGCAGGTGCGCCTGCTCTCCGGGGCGACGGGCTGGGTCGCCGGCTGGTACACCCGGACGACCGGCTACGGCGGGACGGGGGTGAGCCTGAACGTGCGGACCGGCCCGGGCACGGGCTACGGGGTCACGACCGTGATCGCGGCGGGGACCCGCTTCTACGTCCTCAGCGCGTCCGCCGACAGCCAGGGACGGCTCTGGGAGCAGGTCCGCCTCTCCTCGGGAGCGGTCGGCTGGGTCGCCGCCTGGTACACCACGCCCTGACCTCGGCGCGCTGGCGCTGGGAGGGAGCACGACAGGACCCGGGCGACGGCCCGGGTCCTGTCTCGTTCAGGAGCGGACGAGGTCGACCGCCGGGGCGAACGTGTCCTTGGGATCGGCCGAGCCGATCACCGACAGCGAGGCCGGGCTCGTCTGGCCCGCCCCGACGTCGTCGATCTCGCCGGAGGCGATGCCGACGAGCTGGCCGTCGCGGATGATCGGGCTGACGAGGTTGAGCGAGTGGCTGACGCTGTCGTGGTTCGTGACGGGCACGACCAGCTGGAACACGTTGCCCGGCTGGACGGACGGGATGCCGAAGGAGATCTGGCGGGCGGTGAGGACCGAGGCGGGGACCTGCTCCTCCGTGACGACCGAGGCAGGCTGGAGCGTCAGCGAGGCGTTCGGCCCCGGGTCGCCGTCCACCGGCATGATCTCGACCCGCTGCTCGCCGGGCTGCAGGTCGTACACAGCCCCGCTCGTGGTCGCCGTCTGGTGACCGTCCGGCGCCGTGAACGTGCCCTTCGTGGCGATGCTGATGACCTTGTCGCCGACGTTCCGGACGAGCAGCCCGACAAGCTTCTCCTTCGGGAACAGGACGGGCGAGCCGACCTCGAGCTGGCCGGGGATGGCGGCGCCGGGGCTGCCGCTCGAGACGGCCTCCCCCGTGTCACCGGGGCTGCCCGTGTCTTCGGACACCGAGGGCAGGACGGACGGCGTCGAGGTCGGTGGGGCAGACGACGACCCGCTGCCGCAGGCGACCACGAGCAGGGTCAGTAGGGCGAGCAGCACGATCGGCCGGCCGGCCGCGCCGGCGGACGACGGGCGGAGCGCGGGAGCGGGGCCGGGGACCGGCCGGGGAGCGTGGCGCATGCGACCTCGGGGGGAAGCCAGGGGGAATGCCGCCACTCTACGCCGCGAGGCCGCTTCCGTCGCCCCACCCCCCGGATGGCGGGACGCGGGCAGTACGCTCGGCGGGGGGAGTGGTGCCCGCCGCCGGTGCTAGCATCCGGCCGATGCCCGCGCCCGCCCGTCACCGCGCCGCATCGCCGGGCCGCATCGCCGTGCGGCTCGCGCTCCTCTTCGGCGTGCTCGCCGCGAGCCTTACCGGCTGCGGCTCGGCGCCCACGCCGGCGCCCACCGCCCGGCCGACAGCCGCCCCGACCCCGACCCCGAACCCCCATCTCGCGGACCCCGCCACGGCCGACGCCGTCTACCGCGGCCTCGCCGCCGCGGGCCTCTCGATCAGTGCCAACACCGCGGTGAGCGGCGGCCCGGGCGGCGAGCCGCGGACGACGATCAGCGCGACGTATGCCGGTTGGCCACTCCTGCTGAGCGAGTACAGCAGCCGGGCCGCGCTCGACGCCGCCGTCGGCTCGCTCGCTGGACCCCCGGGCCAGGGCCGCCCGCCGTACGCCTTCGCCGGGCTCAACATCCTCGTCCTGTACGGGCCGATGCAGCAGCTCTACTCGCCGAGCGCGCCCGCCGGCCCCTTCCGCACCGCCGCCGCGGCCCTCGTCGACGCCCTCGACCCGCTCGTCGGCCCGCTCCGCCAGCAGGCCGTCGTGGCGGTCCCGCTGCCGAGCGCCGCCCCGCGGCCCGCGTCGCCGACGCCGCCGCCGGCCGCGTCCTGACGATCGTCGCTCGCGCCGCGAGCCCTCAGCGCGTCCCCCACTGGTAGGTCTGCTTGACCATCCGCAGGTAGACGAACGTCTCCGTCCCGACGACCCCGTCGACCGCCCGCAGCTTGTCGTTCAGGAAGCGCAGCAGGGCCTCGTTGTCCTCGCAGACCGTCTCGATGAGCAGGTCGTATGTGCCGGCGACGATGACCAGGTAGTCGACCTCGGGGAAGGTCGCGACCTGCTCGGCGACGGCCACGAGCTTGTCCCCCTCGCAGCGGACGCCGATCATCGCCATCTGCTGGAAGCCGAGCTTGAGCGGGTCGGTCACGCCGACGATCTGGAGGATGCCGCGCTCGACGAGGCGATTCGTGCGGGCCCGGACGGCGGCCTCCGACACGCCCAGCTCGGAGGCGATCTGGGTGAACGGCCGCCGCCCGTCCTGCTGGAGGTGCTCGATGATCCGTTTGTCGAGGGCGGAGACGTCGTCTCCGTTCCGCGAACCGAGGGAGCGCCGTGGCTGGATCATCGGATGCCCTCCTGGCTCCCTGCCCTGACCGGCGCTCCCCGCCGCTGACTGGCTCGACCCGGTGCCCCACGGCTCGCACCGGGGCGGCGGGCCCCTCGCCCGCTCGCCGCGCGGCCGTCGGGCTCGCTTCGCGGCTGCGAGGCTAGCAGAAGGACCCTCGCCCGGCAACGAATCCCGCGAACGTCGCCCCTGATGCGGCGTCGACTTCGCAGCGCGTCCCGTCCTCCGCTCCGCTTTCGCCATCGTGCTCCGCGGCGGCCCCGCCGGGCGCCCGGCCCGACCGCGCCGCGGTGTCCAGCTGCACCGCCGGCTTGAGTGCTGGTGGCTCCCGGCCGGCGTCGCGAGTCCTGCTGCCGCAGGTCGACGGCTAAGATGGACAGGGCGCCAGCCCGGCGCCCGTTCGCGCCTGCGCTGCCGAGGCCTCGAGCTTGCCGGTCGAGCCGATCCTGTTCCTGCTCGCCGTCGCCGTCATCGCCAACCTCCTGGTGATGGCCGCCGTGCTCGTGCCTGCCCTGCTCGGCCGCCCCGGGCCGTTCGACCAGGGCGACGGCGGCCGGGTCGCGGCGGACCGGATCGCCCGTCCCGCGTCGCGCGCCGAGCGGGGCGAGCGGGGCGCGCCGCCCGCCCCGGGCCACGCGCCGGTCCGGCGGCGCCGGACGGTCGCCACCGAGGACGACGAGGAGCGCGGCGGCGAGCTGGCCCAGGTGCTGGCCGGCGACGCGAGCTCGCCGACCTTCGACCGCGTCGTCCGGATCGTGTCCTGGGCCTTCATCCTGTCGACCTCGGTCATCGTCGCCGTCACCGGCCTGTGGCCGACGACCGGGCCCGAGATCTACGTCACCCTCGCCCTCGGCGGCATCTTCGTCCTGGTCGTCCACGACCTGCTGCCGCCGGCCGCCCTGGGCCCCGCCCGGTTCATCGTCGAGGGCTCGGCCGCCATCGTCTTCGTGACCGTCCTGGTCATCCTGACCGGCCAGGCCGACAGCCCGTTCTTCTTCGTCTACCCGCTCATCGTCGGCGGCGCCGCGCTCGTCGTGCCGCCCCTGGTGACGCTCGTCCTGGCCGTCGCCGCGGGGATCGGCTACCTCGTCGCCGTCCTGGCCGACCCGCGCGCCCTGCCGCCCAGCGGCCACACCGTGGCGACGATCGGGGTCAACCTGACGGCGCTCTGCCTGCTCGCCTACGCCGGCATGGTGATCTCCCGCCAGCAGCGCCTGACCCGGGACATCGCCGTCCGCCTCTCGACCATCGACTCCCTGACGGAGCTCTTCAATCGGGCCTACTTCTTCGCCGTCGTGGACCGCGAGATCCAGCGGAGCGCCCGGTTCCGGCGCGGCTTCTGCCTGCTGATGATGGACCTCGACGGGCTGAAGGCGATCAACGACCGCTACGGCCACTTCCACGGCGACCGGGTGCTGCGGGGCGTGGCCGGCGTCATTCGGACGAGCCTGCGCCAGGTCGACACGGCCGCCCGCTACGGCGGCGATGAGTTCGTCGTCCTGCTGCCCGAGACGGACCCCAGCGGCGCGTACGTGGTCGCGGAGAAGATCCGCCAGAGCGTCAGCGATCTGCTGGTGGAGGCGGGCGAGAGCCGTATCCGGGCCTCGCTGTCGATCGGCGTGGTGGCCTACCCGGAGGACGGCCGAACGGCCGACGAGCTGATGATCACGGCCGACGAGGCGATGTACGGCTCGAAGCGCCTCGGCAAGAACCGCGTCGTCGGGTTCGCCCCGGTCGGCGGGACCGGATCGCCGGTCGGCCCCGCGCCCGTTGCCCAGCCGGGTGGACCGGCGAGTGGTCCCACCCTCGACGAGGACGAGGCCGACGGGGCCGACGACGAGGACGAGGACCCCGCCGACGAGGAGACGCGAGGTGGGGCCAACGCCGCCGGTCGCCCCGTCGCGGCCCGCGCGACGCCGCCGCCCGCGGTCCTCCATCCAGCCGGCGGCGGCCGGCTCGGCCGCCGCTTCCGGACGGTCCGGCACGATGACGATGAGCAGCTCCGCCGGACGATGGAGCACTTCCTGTCGGACGAGCCGCCCCGCAGGCGGCGCGCGGCCGGGGACGACCGGTCGGCGCCCGACGCGGGCGATCCGGGCCGGGGCGGGGACTCGGTGTAGCATCAAGCCATGGGCGTCTGCTCCGCCCGGGCGATCCGGGCCGGCTCGCGGATGCGGCCCATCCCGCGGCGTCCCAAGTCCGCCTCCCCGCCCGCGTCGCGCCCGGCGGCGATCACCGTCTCGGCCGTCCCGACGGCAGGCCGTCCCTGAGCGGAGGTCCCCATCACCACCCTCGCCGCCAGGCCCGCCGCCGTCCGCCGCCTGCCGCCGCTGAGCCGCGTCGGGGCCGGCGTCTGGGGCCTGCTCACGAACGTCCGCTTCGCGGTCCTCCAGATCGTCGTCATCGTCCTGGCCGCCCTGGTCGGGATGACGGTCCGCCAGCTGCCGTCCTTCGCCACCGGGCCGAACGCCGCCCCGGGCGACTACGCGACGCAGATGGACCTCATCCATCAGCGCTACGACCCGAGCCTCGGGCGCGCGGTGGTGGACCTGTTCGAGCGGCTCGGCTTCTTCCAGGTCTTCAGCACGGCCTGGTTCGCCCTGCTCCTGCTGCTCCTGACCGTCTCGATCGTCGTCTGCACGCTCGACCGGACGCCCCGCCTCTGGCGCGACGTGCGGACCGTCCGGGTCGTCCAGCCGGACGTCTACTTCGATCCGCGCCTGCCCGGCCGGGCGGCGATGGACGGCCTGGCGGCCGAGCCGCTCGCGCGCGTCCTGCGGCGCCATCACCTCCGCCTCCGGGAGGTCGTCGCTGCGGACGGCGCCCGCTTCCTCTACGGCGACCGCAACCAGTACAGCAAGCTCGCTACGTTGCTGGTGCACCTGGGGCTCATCCTGTTCATCGCCGCGGCGGCCGTCACGGCCCACGGCATCCCCCAGCTCGGCCTCGCCTCGGAGGAGAAGCCGCTCGTGCTCGCCAGCGGCGAGACCGCGACGGTCCAGCCGATCGGCACGCCCGGCCTCCTGGTCGTCAAGAACTTCGGCTTCTCGGCGCCGCTCCTGCCCGACGGCCGCTTCGCCGACTTCACGACGGACCTCGCCGTCTACCAGGACGGCCGGCTGCTCGCCCGCAAGACGGTCCGGGTCAACGACCCGCTGACCGTCGGCGGCTACACGTTCCACCAGAACTTCTTCGGGCCGGCCGCCGACCTCGACATCCGCGACTCGACGGGTGCCGTGCTCTGGTCCGGCCCGGTCCCCCTGGACGACAGCCCCGCGGCCGGCCGCCCCTACCGCCAGTTCGCCATCCCGGGCCGCCAGGTCTCGCTCGACCTGCTGCTCGACAGGGCGCCCGACGGCTCGCCCGTCCTGCTGGTCGTGGGCAACAAACCGGCCGGCCTCGACGCCGTGGGCGCGCAGCAGTACCGCTCGATCTTCGCCTGGGCACTGGGCCCGGGCACGAGCCAGACCGTCGCGGCCGAGGGGTTCAGCTTCAGCTTCCGGGGCGTCTCCTCGTACACCGGCCTCATCGCGAAGAAGGATCCCGGCGAAGGCATCGTCTGGCTCGCCTTCGGTTCCCTGCTCGCCGGCCTCCTCGTCACCTTCTACCTGCCTCGGCGACGCATCTGGGCGCGGCTCTCGCCCGACGGGCGGCTGGCCATCGTCGGGCGGTCCGACCGCTATGTCGACTTCGAGCGTGAGTTCGGGCGGCTCCTGGCCGACCTCGTGGCGGTCCGCATGCCGCGCAGCGCGATCGCCGGAGCGGGCGAGGCCGGCGAGGCCGGCTGAGCGAGTCGCGGCCGGCCGAGCGAGTCGCGGCCGGCGATGATAGGCCCGTGAGCAGCCTGCGGGACCTCTGGCAGTCGGTCTTCCCGACCGCGCTCCCCGTCGTGCCCCTGTCCGAGGCGCAGTGGGAGGCGGACGTGGGCTGGGTCCACGTCCTGCGGGCCCGCGTGCCCGCCTTCGACGCGCTCGACCCCGGCGACATGGCGGTCGTGCCGCTCGGCGCGCTGGCCGCGGTCGCGCCCCGCCTGCCCGACGCCTCGGCCCTCGTCGCGGAGCTCATCCGCGCCCGCGTCGCCGCGCTGCTCGTGGTCTCGGCGATCGGGGAGCCGCGACCCGGACCCCTGCCGACCGTGTCCTCGGCGGCGGAGGTCGCGGGACAGGCCGGGGTCGCCGAGCGGCTGGCGGCGGAGGCAGCAGGCGCCGGCCTCGCCGCGTTCCGCCTGGCAGGGGTCGAGGCGCTGGCCCTCGAGCGAAGCGTCATCGGCCATCTCGTGAACCGCCAGGCGGAGCTCGAGCGGCGGGCCGCGGAGCTCGAGGCCGGTCTGCAGCGGCTGGCCCTCGGCGGGGCCGGCCTCGAGTCGCTCGTCGCCGCGGTCGCCGCGTTCCTCGGCCGCGGCGTGGCGCTCGAGGGTCGGCGCGGCGACCCGCTCGTCCTGCACGCGCCGGCGGACCGCCCCGCGGCAGCGGCCGCGATCAGCACCTACCTGGCCCGACCGCGCGCCGTGGCGCTGCGCATCCCGCTGCCGGCGCGGCCGCCTCGTGACGCCTCGGCCCGGCCCGACCGGCTCGAAGGAGCGGCCAGCGCGTCGGCGGGCAGCCTCGCCCTGCTGGGCGACGGGCCGGCGACGGACCTCGAGCAGGTGGCCGCGCGCCGGGTCGCCGGGCTCCTCGCCCTGGAGCTCGCCCGGGATGCGGCGGTCCGCGGCGCGCGCGACGCCGCTCGCCACGGCGCGCCGCTCCCCGCCGCCGGGCCGCCCTGGGTCGTGCTGGTGGCGCGCCAGCCTCGCGACGGCGTCCCGCTCGAGCAGCGCGAGGAGGCCCGCCGCGAGCTCCGGCTGCTCGCTCCGGCTCGCCGGCTCGTCCTCCGCGGCGACGCCGAGAGCCTCGAGCTGCGGGCCGTGGCCGCGGCGGACGCCGAGGATCCGCTGGGCCTGGGTCTCGGCGGCCGCGTCGCGGCGTTCCTGGGACGGCCCGTCGCCGTCTCGCGGCCGTTCGACGAGCCCGCCGCCCGCGCCGTCGCAGAGGCGGAGGCGCGGACGACGCTCGAGGCCGCGGCGCGCCTGCCCGACCCGCCGGTCCTGGCCCGAGCCGACCGCCTCGCCGCCTACCGCCTGCTGGGCAGCCTGCACAACCTGGCCGACGGCGAGGAGCAGGCCGCGGCATTGCTCGCCCCGCTCCTCGTCGGCGCGCCGCGGACCCGGCGCGAGCGGCTCGAGACGCTCCGCGCCGTCCTCGAACAGCCTGGCCTCGGCGAGGCCGCCGCCGCGCTCGGCGTGCACCGGAACACCGTCGCGTACCGAGTCCGCGCCATCGAGCGGCGGACGGGCTGGCGGCTCGCCGATCCGGAGCTGCGCCTGCCGCTGGCGGTGGCCGTCCGCCTCATCCTCGCCAGACCCGACGGAGCGGAAGCGGCGGACTGATTGTCGCCGACGACACACTTGTGCACAGTGCATAACACCACGGTCTGACTATGGCCGCCGCAACCGACGGGCCGGCTGCTACGCTGACGCATCATGCCGCTCGGCCACACAGTTCGTGCGTCGAGCACAACCCGAGGGAGCGATCGCGCTCCAGGGACGCATCCGACAGGAGGCACGATGGCCACCGTCCTCGGCGAAGTCGACGCATTGGCGAAGATCGAGGCTGCCCGCTCCAGCGGGATCCGCTTCGTCCAGCTCCAGTTCACCGACATCACCGGCCACGTCAAGGCCGTCACCATCCCGATCCACCAGCTCGGCAGCTCGGTGGAGCACGGGACCTGGTTCGACGGCTCGTCCATCGAGGGCTTCACCCGGATCGCCGAGAGCGATCAGTACCTGAAGCCCGACATGAGCACCTTCGCCGAGATCCCGTGGCAGCCGGCCCGTGGGCCGCGCGGGACCGCGCGGGTGATCTGCGACGTCTTCACCCCGGACGGCCAGCCGTTCGTCGGCGACCCGCGCTTCATCCTCAAGCGCCAGATCGAGCGTGCCGCCCGCCTCGGCTACGTCGTCAACCTCGGCCCCGAGCTCGAGTTCTTCCTGTTCCGCCGCGAGAACGGCGACATCAAGCCGCTGCCCCACGACCAGGCTGGCTACTTCGACTACTCGACCGACCTGGCCCAGGAAGTCCGCCAGGACATGGTCGATGCCCTGGAGGCCCTCGGCATCAAGGTCGAGGCCGCCCACCACGAGGTCGCCGTCGGCCAGCACGAGATCGACTTCCAGTACGCGGACGCGCTGACGACGGCCGACAACGCCATCACCTTCAAGTACACCCTCAAGGCCATCGCCCAGCAGCACGGCCTCTACGCCACGTTCATGCCCAAGCCGATCTTCGGCATCAACGGCTCAGGCATGCACACCCACCAGAGCCTGTACTCGACCGAGCTCGGCCGCAACGCCTTCGCCGACGCCGACAACAAGTACGGCCTGTCCGACGTCGCCCGCTCGTACATGGCCGGCGTGCTGACGCACGCCCGCGGCATGATCGCTGTCCTCGCCCCGCTGGTGAACAGCTACAAGCGGCTCGTCCCCGGCTACGAGGCGCCGACCTATCTGACCTGGGGCCGGACGAACCGCTCGGCCCTCATCCGGGTCCCGATGGCCTCGCCCGGCAAGGCGGTCGAGGCGACTCGCATCGAGGTCCGCTGCCCCGACCCCTCGTCCAACCCGTACCTCGCCTTCGCGGTCCAGATCGCGGCCGGACTCGACGGTGTCGAGCGGGGCCTCGAGCTCGGCGAGCCGGTCGAGGAGTCGCTCTTCGAGATGGACGCCGTCCGGATCGCCGAGCGCGGGATCCGCCAGCTGCCGGGCACGCTCGGCGAGGCGATCGACGAGCTCGAGGCGGACCCGGTCATCTGCGAGGCGCTCGGCGAGCACGTCCGGTCGCACTTCGTGGAGGCCAAGCGATCCGAGTGGGACGAGTACCGCACCCAGGTCTCCGTCTGGGAGGTGGACCGCTACCTCGAGGCGTTCTAACCGCGCCCCGGGGGGCGCGGACGAGCACGAACCGATCGCCGCCCTCGCCGAGCGCGGGGCGGGAGCGGACACGGACGAGCCGGGGCCGGGGAGGGTCCCGGCTCGTCGCTGTCTTGGGGACCGGCTGCGGCGCGGTCAGCCGAGGCGGCGTCACGCGGCGGAGCGTTGGGTCAGGCGGCCCGGCGGTCCGCCTCGGCGAGCGCGGCGGCCGCCGAGGCCGCGGTGGCGGGTCGGGGATGCCCGGGCGCCGGGGGCGCAGCGGCCGCCGGCGCGGGCGACGGTCTGCTGCCGACGATCCGCCGGCCCCAGCGCATGACGGGCGCCTCCAGGAAGCGGTAGCTCAGCCAGGCCGGGACGAGCGACGCCGCGAGGATGGCCAGGAACGCGGTCGCGAAGCCGAGCCAGGTGTGCGGGACTGCGAGGATCGACGTGCGGGTCAGCTCCTGGATCGGCCAGTGCCAGAGGTACAGGCCGTACGAGACGAGGCCGAGCCCGACGAGCGGCGGGGCGCCGCCGAGGAGCCGGGCCAGCGGCGAGGCCTGCGGCCGGAAGACGAGCGGCACGAGCAGGCAGGTGGCCGCGGCGAGCATCCCGATCGTCGTGTGCCACGGCGTGATGTGGTCAGCTTCGAAGCGGAGCCCGGCCAGGTAGGCCAGCCCGGCGAGCACCAGCCACGTGGCGTCCGAGCGCAGCAGCACCCGGCCGCGCCGGCCGACGCGCCGTCGCAGCCCGACCAGCTCGGTTCGGTGGGCGTACAGCACCGCGAGGAGCATCCCCCCGGCGAAGAGCGGGAAGGTGCCCGGCAGCGAGAAGAAGGCGAGATTCGGGTCCTGGCTCGACGCCGCGTAGAGCGGCTGCAGGACGATCCGGACGGCCGCCACCGCGAGGAGGACGAGGGCGGCCAGGCCGGCCAGGTGGCGAGCCAGCGGCGTCCCGACGGGGATGCGGCCGACGGCCGCGGCCAGCCCGATCGCGAGCAGCGGCAGGGCGACGTAGAAGGCCGCCTCGGCTGCGAGCGTCCAGGCCGGTCCCAGGATGTGGTAGAGCGTGTCGGTCGAGTAGATCTGCTGGAGCAGCCCGTACCGCAGCAGCCCGTCGACGGTCCAGAGCTGGCCCGGGTGGGCCAGCGAGCCGAAGACGACCAGGGCCAGCCAGTAGGCCGGCAGGATCCGGAGGGCCCGCCGCCACAGGAAGCCGCGGCTCGACGGCCGCTCGCCGCCGGTCGCGAGCGCGGTCGCGAACGGGGTGTAGAGCAGGAAGCCGGACAGGACGAAGAACGTGACGACGGCCCAGTCGAGGCTGTACAGCACGGTGTCCGCGGGACTGCCCTCGCCGGCGAACCGGCCGGCGACGTCCTTGTAGGCGTGGAAGCCGACGACCGCGACGGCGGCCAGGCCGCGCACGGCGTCGAGGGCAGGGAAGCGCTCAGGCTTGCCGCGGGCGGCGACGGGTCGGGCGGCGGGCGCGGCGATGCGCGCCGGCACGACAGGGATGGGCGGGGCGGCGACGGGTCGGGCGACCGGCGGAGCGACCGAAGCGCGGGCCACGCGCCCCGGCCCCTCGGCTCGGGGCGGACTGCTCACGTCCCGAATCTCGCCCCGGCGGGCGCACGCCGGCCTCAGGCGCGGCGGGCCTCACGCTTGCAGTCCTCTTGCGCGTGGCGCCTCGCCGCCCAAGCCGTTCAGACGAGGGCCGGCCTGGTCCACTCCTGGCCGAGGACGTGCTCGTCGAGGAAGGCGAGCACCGTCTCGTACCACAGCCGCGCGTTCTGCGGCTTCAGGATCCAGTGGTTCTCGTCCGGGAAGTACAGGAATCTGCCCGGCACCCCGTGCCGGCGGAGGTCCGTCCACAGCCGGAGCGCCTCGCTGACCGGGACCCGGAAGTCCTGCTCGCCGTGGATCACCAGCATCGGCGTCCGGATGCCGGCGAGCTGCTCGTACGGGGAGTGGACCAAGTACCCCTCGGGCTCCCGGTACGGGTCGCCCATCTCGTACTCCCAGAACGTGCCCGTGTCCGTCGTCCCGTGGAAGCCGCGCAGCTCCCACAGGGAGGCGTGCGTGACGAGACAGCGGAAGCGGTCCGTCTGCGTCGCCACCCAGTTCGCCATGTAGCCCCCGAAGCTGCCGCCCATGAGCGCCGTCCGCTCGGCGTCGAGGTCGGGCCGGGCGAGGGCCGCGTCCGTCGCGGCCATGATGTCGGTGTACGGCGCCTCGCCCCAGCGGCCCCAGCCGCGCTCGATCATCGCCTGCCCGTAGCCCGTCGAGATCGCCGGGTCGGGCAGCAGGACGGCGTAGCCGCGGGCCGCCAGGAGGTGCGGGTTCCAGCGCCAGTGCCAGCCGCTCCAGGAGCCGAGCGGGCCGCCGTGGGCCCAGACCACGAGCGGGGCCGGCCGCTCGGCCGCGGCGTCGGGCGGCAGGACGAGCCAGGAGGCGACACGCGTCCCGTCGGCGGCCGTCGTCTCCAGGCGCTCGACCCGTCCCGGCCCGACGAACCCTCCGTCGTCGATGCCGGCCGCGACGTCCTCGGCCTGCTGGCCCTCGCCGCGGGCGCGGAAGCGGACCACCCGCGCCGGCGTCTCGACGGTGGAGCGGAGGGCGTAGACCGTCTCGCCGTCGGGGGCCGGGCAGAGGTCCGAGAGGTGGCCCTCCGGGACGAGGCACGTGACGTGCTCGTCGGCGAGCTCGATCCGGAACACCGCGACGTGGCCGTCCTGGCCCGCGGTCGCCAGGATCGCCGTCGAATCGGCCGTCCATTCGGCCGATTCCGGCCAGGCGTCCCAGCCCTCGGCCAGGATCCGCCCGGTGCCCGCGGCAACGTCGTGGACCCAGAGGGTCGAGCGCGAGGCGTGCTCGGGATCGCCCCACGTCTCGCGCCGGCAGACGACCCAGCGTCCGTCAGGCGACACCTTCGGGTCGGCATACCAGGCATCCCCGCCCGTGAGCAGCCGCTCCTCGCCGGACGCCACGTCGATCGAGGCCAGGTCGATCGTGATGAGCGGCAGGCGCGCGGGGTCGCGGTGCGTCGTGTAGAGCGTCCGCCCGTCGGGGCTGACCGCCATGGCCGCCTCGACGTACGCCTGGCCACGGTCCCCGGTCAGGTCGCGCGGCTGGACGCGTGGCTCGGCCTCGCCGACCTGCCCGTTCGCCGCCGCGGCGTCGGGCGCCTGGGCTGTGGACGTCGGCTCGTCCAGCCGGATGCCGAACAGGCGTCGGTGGCGGGGCCCGAGCCACTCGTCCCAGTGGCGGATCGGGTAGTCCTCGAAGAGGATCGCGCCGACCCCGGCGTCCTTGCGCCGCTTCTCGAGCGCCGCGTCCTCGGCGAGGCTCGTCGCGCCGACGTGGACCGGCGCTCCGAAGGCCAGCGCGGCGGTCCCGCGCGCCGTCGCGATCGAATCCGCCCCGCCGTCCGGCGCCACGAGGAGGCGCGCCTCGCCGCCGTCGGCGGGGAGCAGCCAGACCCCGTTGCGCGGCTTGTCGTCGTCGCCGCCCTCGCCCGGCTTCGCGTCGGGGTCCTGCCGCGCGGAGGTGAAGACGAGCGAGCCGTCCGGCAGGAAGCCGCTGTCGCCCTCGCCCTTCGCCGAGCGGGTCAGGCGCCGGGGAGCGGCGGTGCCCTCGGGGTCCATCTGCCAGAGCGCGCTCCGGAACGACTTGCCGTCGGGCGCCGGCCGGGCGACCGAGACGACGAGGCGGCGGCCGTCCGGGGAGAGGCGCAGGCCCGAGAGGCGGGGCAGGGCGAGGAACTGGTCGAAATCGAAGGTGTCGGTCATGGCGCGATGATGGCACCTGGCGGCCGGACCGGGAGCGGAGGTCGGCGCGCTCGAGCGCGGCCCCTCGTCGGCGCTGGTCGGGGCCTCGCCCCGTTTGCTATCATCCTTGGGCTCCCGCGACGGGAGCCCTCGGTCGGGGCGTGGCGCAGCTTGGTAGCGCGCATCGTTCGGGACGATGAGGTCGGAGGTTCAAATCCTCTCGCCCCGACCA
>DASVYJ010000100.1:0-10890 GCA_036392215.1 Candidatus Limnocylindrales bacterium
AGTCGTCGAAGTGGGCCCCGAACGGAGCGCGCCGCGGCGGCGTCCGCGGGTTGTGCCACAGCAGGTCCCGGTCGAGGGCCTTGTCGACGAGCTCGGCGACCTTGCCGCCGAGCTCCGGCAGGACCGTCACCCGGAGGCGGCGGTTCTCGAGGATCAAGGCCTCGAAGCCGTGGAAGGACCAGCCGCGGACGAGCCGGGCGGCCACGTCCTCAGCCCTGCCCCGGCGCGCCGGCGAGGGCCACGGCGCCGTCCGCTCCGCCCGGCGCGCCGTCCTCCACCTCCGGCAGCACCGCGTCGAAGGCCGCCCCGACGATGGCCACGATCTCGTCGACCTCGGCGTCCGTCACGGTCAGCGGCGGCGCGAGCACGGTCATCCAGTGGCTCGCCCGAAGCAGCAGGCCGCGCCGCCGGGCCTCGTCCCGGACGCGGATGCCGAGCTCCAGCGCGGCCGGGAACTGCTCCCGCGTGCCGCGGTCGCGGACGAGCTCCACGCCGACGAGCAGCCCCGCGCCGCGGACGTCGCCGATCGCCGGGTGGCGAGCCGCGATCTCGCGCAGCCCCGCCTGCAGTCGAGCCCCCTGGCGTTCCGCGTTGGCGGCCAGGCCGCGCGTCCGGATCTCCGAGATGGCGGCCAGGCCGACCGCGCAGGCGACCGGATTCGCCCCGTAGGTGTGGCCGCTGTGGAACTGGACGAGGTCGCGCGGCTCGCCCCAGAAGGCGGCGGCGACCTCGCGCGAGACGACGACGGCCGAGAGCGGCGTGTAGCCGCCGCTCATGCCCTTGCCCAGGCAGAGGAGATCGGGCCAGACCCCGAAGCGCTCCGCGGCGAACATCGTCCCGACGCGCCCGAAGGCGGTGATGATCTCGTCGAAGATCAGCAGGATCCCGTGGCGGTCGCACAGTTCGCGGAGGCCGGGCAGATAGCCCTCCGGCGGGATGACCACGCCGGCCGAGGTGAGGATCGGCTCGGTGATGAGGGCGGCGATCGTCCGCGGGCCCTCGAGCTCGATCGTCTCCTCGACCAGACGCAGGTAGGTCGCCGCCAGCCGTTCGGGCGCGACCTCGAAGGGCGGCCGGTAGGGGTCGGGGGTGTGGAGGTGGATGAAGCCGCCGGCCAGCGGCTCGTACGGCGCGCGCCAGGTCGCCCAGCCGCTCGCGGCGACTGCGTGGCCCGTCCCGCCGTGGTAGGACCGGTAGTGGGAGAGGATCTTGAAGCGGGTCGCCTGGCCGGTCTGCTTGTGGTACTGCCGGGCGAGCTTCATCGCGTTCTCGGTGGCCTCGCTGCCGCCCGAGAGCAGCTTGACCACGCCGTAGCGCTCGGGCAGCAGGCGGAGCAGGACGTCGACGAGCTCGAGGGCGCGGTCGTTGGTCGCCAGCGTGGGTGCGGCCATCGCCAGCCGGGCCAGCTGGGCGGCGCCGGCCTCGACGAGCGCCCGGTCGCCGTGGCCGAGCCCAGCACAGAACGTCCCGGAGAGCCCGTCGATGTAGCGCCGTCCCTCGGCGTCGACGACGCGGATGCCGTGGCCCTCGACGAGGACGAGCGGGTCCTGGGCGAACGACTTCATCTGGGTGAAGTCGACCATCGTCCGCGTCACGCGTTCCTGCATCAGCCTGCTCCCTCCGACCCGGCCACCCTGGGCGCCCCGCTGTCCATCGCTACAGCTCGTAGATGCGGGCGGTGATCCCGCCGTCGACGACCATCGCCGCCCCGCTCACGAAAGAGGCGTCGTCCGAGGCGAGGAAGACGGCGACCGCGGCGACCTCCTCGGTCGAGGCGATCCGGCGGACCGGGTATTGGGCCTCGACCCGGGCGCGGAACGCCGCGGGATCAGGGTGCGCTGCGAAGAACGCCTGGTTGAGCTCCGTGTCGACATCGCCGGGGCAGATGGCGTTGGCCCGGATCCCGTGGGGCCCGTAGGCTGCGGCCACGCTCCGGGTGTAGCCGATGATGGCGGCCTTGGTGGCGCCGTAGACGGGCAGCAGGGGATCGGCGGCGAAGGCGTTGACCGACGACATGTTGACGATCGCCCCGCCGCCCCGGGCGACCATCCCCGGCAGGACCTCGCGGCAGCACAGGACGCAGCCGAGCAGGTTGACGTCCACGATGCGGTGGAAGTCGGCGAGCGCGACATCGGCCGCCAGGTGCTCCTTCTGGACCGCGGCGTTGTTGACGAGGACGTCGACCCGGCCGTGGGCGTCGAGCACCTCGCCGATCGCCTCGCGGACGTCCGCCTCGCGCGACACGTCGGCCCTCCGGAAGCGGAGCGCGCCCGGAGCGCCGCCCGCCGCGACGGCCTCGGCCTCGACCGCCCGGCCCTCGTCCTCGAGGACGTCGAGGCTCGTGACGCAGGCGCCCTCGCGAACGAAAGCGAGGGCGATGGCCCGCCCGATGCCCCGGGCGGCGCCGGTGACGACCGCGACGCGTCCCTCGAGCCGCCCGCTCACGTCAGGAGCACCTCGACGCCGGTCTCGCGGGCGGTGCGCAGCAGGACGGGATCGGCGTCGTCGTTCGTCACCAGGACCTGGACCGTGCCGAGCGGCACGATGGGCGTGAAGCCGCGCCGGCCGATCTTCGAGCTGTCGGCCACCGCCACGACCCGTCGCGCCCGGGCCGCCATCGTCGCCGCGACTTCGGCGACGAGCACGTGCGGCGTCGTCAGGCCCGTCTCCAGGGTCAGCCCGTCGCAGCCGATGAAGGCGACGTCCGCCGACAGGTCGCGCAGGTCGGCGATCGTCTGCGGCCCGACCAGGGCCTGGTGGTCGGGCAGGTAGAGCCCGCCCAGGCAGATGAGATGCGGCCCGTCCCAACCCGCGATCTCGTCGATCGCCGGCAGGGAGTTCGTGACGGCCGTGATGGCGTTGCCGCGCCGCAGCGGCGCCGGGACGTGGACGACGACCTGGGCGACCGTCGAGCCGGAGTCGAAGACGACGACGTCGCCGGGCCGGATCAGCGACGCGGCGGCCGCCCCGATGCGGGCCTTGCGCTCGCGATTCTCGCGCGCCTTCTGGGCGTAGGCGCTCTGCGTCCCACCCCGGGCCGTCGAGACGGCGCCCCCGTGGACGCGCCGGAGCCGGCCCGCCTCCTCGAGGATGACCAGGTCGCGCCGGATCGAGACGTCGGTAACCCCGAAGCGTTCGGCGAGCTGGCCGACCGAGACGCGGCCCTCCGCGTCCAGGAGTCCGGCGATCGTCTCCCGCCGATCGTGCGCGTTCAGGCTGCTCACGTCCCCGATCACTTGCCCATCCCCATGGTCAGGCCGGCGATGAGCTGGCGCTGGAAGAAGAGGTAGACGATGACCGCCGGCAGGGCGCTGAGCAGGGAGCCCGCCATCAGCATCGGGACGGGGATGATGCGGGAGCTCTGGAGAGTCGCCAGGCCGACCGTGATCGTCCTGACATCCGGCGTCTGGAGGAAGAGGAGACCGATGAGCAGGTCGTCCCAGACCTGGATGAACTGGAGGACGGCCACGGTCACCAGGGCGGGCACGGCCAGCGGCAGCATCACCCGGACGAAGATCTGCCAGTACGACGCGCCGTCCATCAGCGAGGCCTCGACGAGCTCGGTCGGGACGCCCCGGAAGTACGTCGTCATCAGGTAGGTCCCGAGCGGCGCGCCGAGGGCTGCGTAGACCAGGATCGCGCCGGGGTACTGGTTGATGAGCCCGGCCTGGCTGACGTTGACGAACTCGGGGATGAGGATCGACTGGACCGGGATCATCATCCCGGCCAGGACCAGCAGGAAGAGCGACGTCGAGCCCGGGAACCGGAGCTTCGAGAAGGCATAGCCGCCCGTCGAGCTGACGAACAGGATGATGGCGACCGCCGCCGTGGTCACGATCGTGGAGTTCAGCAGCTGCTGGGCGACCGGCAGGACGTCGAACAGCTTGGCCCAGCTGTCGAGCGAGTAGCCCGCCCCGGCGAGGTACTGGTCGTACGAGCGCAGGGACGTTACGGCCATGAAGTAGAAGGGGTAGAGCATGACCACGACGACGACGCAGAGGATCGCGAAGATGAGGCCGCGCCGGATGCGTCGCAGGCTGCGAGCGGAGGTCACGGCCTACTCCCCGTGGTCACGCAGCAGCCGCAGCTGCAGGATGGCGATGCCGAACACGATGACGAAGAGGACCACGCCGATCGCGGCCGCGTAGCCGAACAGGCCGTTCGAGAAGGCCGACTGGTAGACGAAGAACTCGAGCGTCGTCGTCGCGTAGCCCGGGCCGCCGCTGGTCATGACCCAGATGAGGCTGAACAGGGCGGTGAAGCCGGTGATGAGGGTCAGCACGACGGCGAACTGGATGAACCGCATGAGGAGCGGGATGGTGACGAAGCGGAACGTCGCCCACGGACTCGCCCCGTCGACGCGCGCGGCCTCGTAGACCTCGCGGTCCAGAGTGGCCATGCCCGTGATGAAGATGATCGTGTTCGTCCCGAAGACCGACCAGACGAAGGTCAGGCCGACGGCCAGCATCGCGCTGTACTCGCCCGACAGGAAGTCCGTCTGGATCGAGCCCAGGCCGATCGCGGCCAGGAGCTCGTTGAGCAGGCCGCGGGCGGCGAAGAAGCGGACCGCGACCATGCCGATGACGACCCAGGAGATGGCCGTCGGGAGGAAGTAGGCCGAGCGGAAGAAGCGCCAGCCGGGGACGTGCTCGTTGAGCAGGAATGCGACGAGCAGCGGCAGCAGGATGGCCACCGGGATGGCCAGCAGGAGCGCGGCGTTGTTCCAGACCACGCGCCAGAATGTCGGGTCGGTCAGCAGCCGGGTGTAGTTGTCGAGCCCCGTCCACGTCGCCGTGATGCCGTCCCACTGGGTGAAGCTGTAGTAGACGGTCTGGGCGATCGGCAGGGCCAGGAGCAGGGCGTAGAGGACGAGCACCGGCAGGGCGAAGAGGACGCCGGCGCGGTGCTCCGACCGCTTGAGCCGGCCGCTGCTCCGCCGGATCGCCCGACCCGCCCCGTCGGACAGCACGCGCTCGATGGTGGCCTCGCTCACCCTGCTCCCCTGCGGACGGGGCCGGGAGTCGTCCCGGCCCCGCTCGGTCGGACGCTACTTGTACTCGCTGCCGCGCCGGTCTGCGGGCAGCTGCTCGAGCGCCTGCTTGAGGTTCGTGAGGGCCGCCTCGACGGTCATCGTGCCGGCGAACGCCGCGTTCAGGATCTTGGTCCCGACCGGGTCGCTGACCTCCGGCTGGATGACGTTGTCGATCATCGGGTAGCGGGTGTAACCCTTGTCGGCGGCGAAGGACAGGAGGTCCTTGGCCATCCGCTGGTCGGACGAGAAGCCTTCCTTGGCCGGGATGAGCCCGGAGTCGGCCACGATCTTCTGCGCCGCGTCGGACGCCAGGAAGGCCAGGAAGGCGGCGGCCTGGGTCTTGTGCTGCGAGTAGGTCGTCATCGAGAAGCCGTCGCCCGAGTACTCGACGACGCCCTTGATCGGGCTGTCCGAGAAGGGCGGCACGAAGACGCCGACGTCGTCGCCCAGCTTCTGCTGGAACTCGGCGATCTGCCAGGTCCCCTCCATCGTCATGGCCGCCTTGCCGGCCTCGAACTGGGCGATCGAGTCCTGGTTCGTGAGGACGTCCTTGTTGGCGTAGCCCTGGGTCTCGATGGAGACCCACTTGTCGAACTGGGCCTTGATCGTCGGGTCGTTCCAGGCCAGCTCACCGTCATAGAGCTTCTTCCAGTCCTGCGGCTGCAGGAACATCATCAGGTAGCTGACGTCGTACCAGGGGTAGAAGCCGCCGCCGAGGGCCTGGCCCCCGGTCCCGTAGACCATCGGCTCGATGCCGGCGTCCTTGAGCTTCTTGCACGCGGCGAAGAAGTCCGTCCAGGTCGTCGGGAAGTTGTTCGGGTCGAGGCCGGCCTGCTGGAACAGCTTCTTGTTGTAGAAGCCGTTGTAGAACTGGACCTCGAGCGGGACGACGAGGACGCCGTTGTCCGGATTGAAGTTGACCGAGCTGTACTCGATGCCCTTGAGCTTCTTCAGGTCCGTCATCGGCACGAGGTCGTTGAGCGGCTGGAGGTAGCTCTTGTACTTGAGGGCGAACAGGCCGGTCCACATCGTGGCCAGGTCAGGGCCCGTCTTGGAGATGGCCGCCGCCTGGAGCAGGTCGAAGTAGTTGTCGGCGGGCTGGCTGACGATGTTGATCTTGACCCCGGGATGGAGGTCCTCGAACGCCTTCACCAGGTTCTGGGTGGCGGTCGCGTTGGCCTCGGTCCCGTAGTTGTGCCAGAGAGTCAGGGTCGCGGGCTCGAGCGGCGCCGGCGTGCCCGGCGCCTGGGATCCCGCGGCCTGGGACCCCTGGGCCGTGGAAGGGGACGCGGTCGAGGCGGCCGAGCTGCAGCCCTGCAGCGCCAGCGCGCCGACCAGCACCACCCCCAACAGCGACTTCAGTCTGCGGTCCAGCACCGGTGACTCCTTTCCGGTCTGGCCCGAGCCGGGAGCACCCCTCCGGCGGCCCGGGCTGGCTGGGGTCGTCACTGACGCCCCACGCGCCGTTCTCGCCTCACCCGCCGCCCGCCCTGCGTGTCGGGCGGAACGACGGACGGCGCCTCGTCAGTCCAGCCTCATAGGCATCCTCTGTCGGTCGACGACGAGCCCCCGGTCGTCCGTCGGACCCCTCCGCTGTGCTCCCGCCTGGCCGATCGCCGAGAAGGGACCCGCCCCTCGACGACATCGGACGGCGCGGCGAGCCGGACACTAGCGCACGGCGGAACGTGCGTCAATCCGAACATAATCGAACGGTCCGCGAGGCAGCCCGTGGAGTCGATGTGTGCCCGTCAGACTCGTTGGGAGCGTGCACGGGTCCGGTCAACCTTGACAAGCAGAAGGCCGGCGGTACGATGCCGAGCGGCATTCGGAACATCTCCGACACGCATCCGACACCATG
The DNA here is from genome assembly GCA_036392215.1 of Candidatus Limnocylindrales bacterium. GTDB lineage: Bacteria > Chloroflexota > Limnocylindria > Limnocylindrales > CSP1-4 > JAJYJO01. Next base: position 6,891 of record DASVYJ010000100.1, read on the forward strand.
CGTGTCCACGCCCGAACGGAGGCTGAGCGTGACCACCGGCGAGGAGATCCGGCTCGCCCGACTGCTGGAGGGCAACGCCATCGTGGTCGCCGTCGACCACGGCCTCTACAACGGCCCGCGGCCCGGCTTCAATGACCTGCCCGACGTCGTCTGCCGGTTGACCGCCGCCGACGCCATCCTGCTCAGCCCTGGGATGGCGCCCCACCTTGCCGAGGCGTTCAAGCGGCGAGGGGCGCCGGCGATGATCGTCCGCCTCAACTGGGGCACCCAGTACGCGACGCAGTGGGGCTACAGGGAGAGTCGCAGCGTCCCGATGCTCAGCGCGGCGGAGGCCGTCGCCCTCGGCGCCGACGTGGTCCTCGTCGGGATGTCCATCAAGACCGGCTCGGAGGCGGTCGACGCCGAGAACGTCGAGATCGTGGCCCGGGCCGTCGCCAGCAAGCGCCAGGCCGGCGTCCCGATCGTCGGCGAGGTCTATCCGGCGGGCCACGAGGACCTGGCGCCGGAAGAGCGCCACGAGCAGATCGCCGTCGGTTGCCGGATCGCCGCCGAGCTCGGTGTCGACCTCGTCAAGACGTTCCACACCGGCGAGCGCTTCGGCGAGATCGTCGCGGCGACGCCCGTGCCGGTCCTCGCCCTCGGCTCGAAGAAGGCGCCACGCGAGGTGGACGCGCTCGAGCTGGCCGCCACGGCCGTGCGGTCGGGGGCCCGTGGCGTCGTCTTCGGCCGCAACGTCCTCCAGGCCCGCAGTCCCGAACGGTTCCTCGAGGCGCTGCGGGACGTCGTGAAGGACGGCGTGGAGCCGGCGGTCGCGGCCTCGCGGCACGGCATCGACTGAGGCACGGCCGCGGTCGTGGGCCTCCTCCTCGGCCTGGACGCCGGCACGACCTCGCTGAAGGCGGGGCTGTACGACGAGTCGGGCGCTGCCCGCGCCGTCGCCGTCGAGGAGTACCGCCTCCTGACGCCGTCGCCCGACCGCGTCGAGCTCGACCCGGCGCGGTACTGGGAGGCGGCCGGGACCGCCGTCCGACAGGCCATGGCGACGAGCGGCGCCGGGCCCGCCGACGTGACCGCGATGGCCGTCTCGAGCCAGGGCGAGACGCTGGTGGCCGTGGCGGCGGACGGGCGCCCGCTCGGCCCGGCGATCGTCTGGCTCGACAACCGCGCCGACGACGAGGCGGCGGAGCTCGCGGCCCGCTTCGACCCGAGCGAGGTCTACGAGCGGACGGGCGTGCCGGCGGTCGTCCCGACGTGGCCGGCCTGCAAGCTCCTCTGGTTGCGCCGCCACGAGCCGGAGCGGTTCGGCGCCGCCGCCCGGTTCCTCCTCGTCGAGGACCTGCTCCTCCACCGCCTCACCGGTCGCTTCGTGACGGAGGGCGGGGTCCAGAGCACGTCGCTCCTGTACGACATCCGGCGCGACGCCTGGTGGCCGGCGATGCTCGAGGCGGTCGGCCTCGAGCCGGAGCGGCTCCCGGAGCTGGCTCGGCCGGGAAGCGTCGTGGGCCGCCTCAGCGGCCGCGCCGCAGCGGAGCTCGGGCTGGCCGCGGGTATCCCGGTCGTCGCCGGCGGGATGGACCAGGGCGCCGGCGCCGTCGGCGTGGGCAACGTCGGGTCGGGGCTCGTCTCGGAGAGCACCGGCGGCGCCCTCACGCTCCAGGCCTCCGTTCCAAGGCCGGACGGCGACCCGAGCCGCCAGACCCCGGTCTACGTCCACTCCGCCCCGGAAGGCTACCTGTACTGCCCCGTCTGCCCGACAGGCGGCATGGCCCTGACCTGGTTCCGCGACCGCTTCGGCGAGGACCTCGTGGCCCGTTCCCGGGCCGAAGGTCGGTCCGCCTACGACCTGCTGACCGAGCTGGCCGCGGCCGTGCCGCCCGGGTCCGACGGGCTGGTGATGCTACCCCACCTCAGCGGGGCGTTCAGCCCGGAGTACGAGCCGCGGGCTCGCGGCGTGTTCTTCGGCTTCACCCTCGGCCACGAGCGCGGCCACTTCGTGCGGGCGGTGCTGGAGGCCGTCGCCTTCATGCTCCGGCGCAACCTCGAGCTGCTCACCGTGGCGGGCGCCGAGGCGGTCGAGATCCGCTCGCACGGCGGGGGAGCGCGCAGCCCGCTGTGGAACCAGGTCAAGGCCGACGTCTGCGGTCTGCCCGTCGTGACGCTGGAGGGGGCCGACGCGGCCGTGCTCGGCGATGCGATGCTGGCCGGGGTCGCAGTCGGCGCCTTCCGCGACCTCGCCGAGGCGACGGAGGCGATGGTCCGGCCCGCGGCGCGGTACGAGCCGCGTCCGGCGGCCGTGGCGGTCTACGAATCGAGCTACCGACGCTACGTGGAGCTGTTCGACGTCCTCCGGCCACTCTTCGCCGCCGATCCGTCCCCGGCGGCGGTCGTGGGGCGGGGAGCTGGCGAGTGACGACCGCGCATCCGATGGGAGGTCCGAGGTGACGCTGAAGCCCAGGATCGGGGTCCTGGTCATGGCCCTGCTCGAGGACGACTACAACAAGACGGGCCACATGCGGCCCGCGGCGACCGCCGCCGCCCAGGCCATCGCGGACCGGCTGGCCGAGTACGGCGAGGTGGTCCACGCGGGCCTCGTCGAGGAGGAGCACCAGGCCGCTGCGGCCGCCGAGCTCTTCAACGCTCGCGACGTCGACGTCATCGTGGCCATGGAGCTGGCCTACACCAAGGGCATCGTGCCGGCGCGGGCCCTCATCGACACCACCGCCCCGGTGCTGGTCTGGAACGCCCAGCAGATCGCCCGCCTCGGCGAGGACGACGGCTTCGACGTCGTCATGCTGAACTCGGGCATGGCCGGCATCCCCGAACTGACAGCCGTGCTGCTGCGGACCGGCCGGGACTACACCATGGTCACCTCCCGCCTCGACGATCCGGAGGGACGGCGGAAGGTCCGCGAGGTGATCACCGCGGCCGCGGTCCGGCGCCGACTCCGATCGGCCCGCGTGGCCCTCGTCGGGCACCCCTTCGAGGGCATGACGGACCTGATGTTCGACGGCCTGTCGCTGCGCGAGCGGGTCGGGCCGGTGGTCTGGCCCGTGGAGCCGGAGAAGGTCGCCCGGCGGTTCGAGGAGATCCCGCAGGCGGAGGTCGCCGCCGAGGTCGCCCGCGAGTGCGGCCGCTACCAGGTGGAGGTGGCCGACGAGGCCTTCGAGCGCTCGGTCCGGCTCGGGCTGGCCATCGAGTCGGTCGTCCGCGAGGGCGGCTTCGACGCCTTCACCGCCTTCGACCAGATCTGGCTGAGCGACCCGCGGGTCGGGGTGATCCCTTCCTACGGCACGGGTCGGCTGTGCGAGCGGGGCATCCCGGCTGCGCCCGAGGGCGACGTGAACTGCGCCGTCGCCCAGCTCGTCCTCCAGGAGCTGGCCGGCCAGTCGACGACGGTCGAGAACTACGTCATCGACTTCGAGCACGACGCGGTGATGTTCTCCCACGACGGGCACGGCAATCCGGCCCTGGCGACGCCCGGCGGCGTGAAGGTCAAGCACTCGATCTACTACGAGGGCGTCCACGGCTTCGGGGCCGGCTTCGAGTTCGCCTACGAGCCGGGGCCGGTGACGAACCTCGCCCTGGTCACGACGGGCGACAACGGCTGGCGCTTCGTCATCTCCGAGGGCGAGTTCCTGCCCTTCCCGCCGCGGCCGATCTCGGCCCCGCAGACGCTCTTCCGGCACACCTCGCTGCCGATCGACGAGTGGTGCAACCGCTGGTGCGCCGGCGGCGCGCCCCATCACATGGCCGCGGCGCGCGGCCACTGGGCGGACCAGCTGCTGCAGATCGCCCACATGCTCGGCATCGAGGCGGTCGTCGTCTAGGGGCGGTCCGCCCGGCGGGTCTACCCGCGGGCCGGTCAGGCGGAACGGCGTTGCGGCAGGGCGGGGGCGCGACGTAGGCTCGCCCCCTACGACCAACGCGCCCTGTCCTGGGAGGAGCAGCCGTGCACCGTCGTGCGTCCCGCTCGCGGATCCTGGCCGTCGCCGCCGCGGGG
>DASVYJ010000101.1:0-50239 GCA_036392215.1 Candidatus Limnocylindrales bacterium
GCGGGGAGCGCGAGGGACGCCGTGGTCATGCCGGGATCAGGTCGTCGCGTCGCCGAGCGGGACCTCGATGGGAAGCTCGATCGAGACCTGCGCCGGGACGTCGGGGACGATGGGGATGGCGACCGGCTCCCGCTCGTCGACGGGGCGCGGCGCCTCGATGATCGAGGGGAGCAGCTCGGCCCACTCATGGCCCGGGACGCGGAGTCGCCAGATCTCAGCCCCCTGGAGGGCGGTGGCGAGGAGCTCCGACTCCCTGCGCCGCAGCGCCGCGTAGTCGTCGTCGCCGATCCGGATCTGCGGGGCGAAGCTGCTGAACGGCGGGAAGCCGTAGGCATCGTCCGTGTTGTCGATGAGCTGGCCGAGCGCGTCGTCGAGCGCCACCCGCTCGCGCAGCGCGTCGCCGCGCTCCATCAGGAAGACGTGCTCGATCGTCGCCGCCGAGAGCATCTCGCACTCCACCAGGCGGTCGATGTGGTGCTTGGGCGGCGGGACGGCGATCTGGACGACGGAGTTGACGGACATGATCGGGATGTTGAGCGTGCCCAGGGTCTTGCCGAACGACCGGCCGGACTTCGAGTGGATCCGGCTCTGGACGGCGAGGGCGGCGCGCTGCCGGGCCGGGATCTCATCGCCCCGGATGCTGTGCATGGTGTGGTAGCTGAGGGTCATCGGCTTGGGGAAGTGGCGGGCCACGCCGCGCGGGTCGATGATCGTCATGTCGTCGCTGAGGAACTGGTAGCCGCGATCGCGGACGAGGCGGATGACCGTGCTCGTCTTGCCCGTGTCGGTCTGGGCCGAGAGGAGGGCCGCCCGGCCGTCTTTGGCGATGCAGGCCGAGTGGAGCAGGACGTAGCCCTTCGAGACGAGCACGAAGCGGAGCAGCGCCTCGAGGACGTTGGTGTAGAGGACGTGCCTGCTCAGGGCGAGCAGCGGCGACGCCTCGACCTCGATCGGCGAGCCCATCGTCACCCGGAAGTTCGCCCCCAGGGCGCCGAGGTGCTCGACGTAGCGGACGCTGTCGCCGTCCCGGCTGAGGGCGATGCGGCGGCCCGGCAGGCTGCCGACACGGGCGATGGTGATCCGGATGTCGGGCTGGCCCAGGGCTTCCGTCCGGAAGGCGGCCAGCTCGGGCAACTCGGTCTCGGAGGTGACGAAGAGGATCCCGGCGATGTCGTAGCGGTAGGGAGCCGGCAGGCCGGGCCCGACGGCCACGAGCGCGCTCGATCCCGCGCCCCCGACGACGCCATCCTCGCCGGCGACCGCAGCCGGGTCGGCCTTGGCTCGCCAGATCCAGCCGTCGGCGACGAGGTAGCGGCCGACGAAGAGGACCACCAGGGTGGCCAGGTTCGACCAGGCGTACCCGACGTGGAGCAGCTCGGTGAACGCCCAGAGGAGCGGGATGCGGAGGATGAGCGAGCCGTTGTTGATCGCCGAGTAGCCGATGTAGCGGGCCCAGACCGGACCGGCGAAGCGGCGCCCGGCGAAGGCCCAGCGCTCGTTGCCCAGGAAGTTCCAGGTCGTCGAGCCCTGGGTGGCGAGGACCGCCGAGACCAGGTAGTGGATGCCGAGGCTCGCCGTCAGGAAGACCAGCAGGAACTGGTTGACCACGACCCCGCTCAGACCGACGAGCAGGAACCGGGCTGCCTGCCCGAACCGGGCGCGGCTCACCTGCGGCCGAAGCAGCCGCAACGAGACAACGGTCATGGGCCGACCCCCAACTGCGCGCCCGTGAGGACGGGCAGGACGCTGGGCGCGTGGGTAGGACCGCATCCGAGCGCGCCCTCGGACGCAGAGTGCCCGCGGCGGGCCGTCATGATCGGCGGCTGCGCCAAGGTTCGACCTCCGACCGGGCACTGGCGGGAGGTCGGCGATATGGATGAGTCCGCCACCGCGACCGCCAGGGTACTTTCGTACCACCCGCGGCTGCGGAGGCCACAGGGTAGCAGAGGGTCCCGCTCCGACCAAGACCTTAATCGACGCGCGGTGCGTCTGCGCACCGGGGAGCGGCGTCGGCCTCACGCCACGGCAGGACGCGACCCGTACTGGTGGCCCGCTGTACTACAGACCGGAACGGTCTGCGAGCCGCGCTGCGAGGTGACCCCGCGGGCCCCGGGCGGCTACGGGGCAGGCGCCGTCCCGAGCGCGGCGTGGAGCGCGTCGAGGTACGTGCCGTACCCCGAGCCGGAGGCCCATTCGGACGCCGACTCCACGGCCGTCCCCTCGCCCCACTCGTTGAACGTGGTGACGAGCTCGAAGCGGGCGTTGGAGGCGACCATCGCCGCGATGTCCTGGGTCCAGCGCGCCGGGTCGCGGGCCAGCCGCGGAGACGTCTCGTTCGCCTTCCAGAAGCCGGGGCTGATCGTGAAGCTGTAGGGCGACTGGTTCGACTCGGCGACCGCCGGGCCGTACTGGTGCCAGCCGTCGGGCTGGCTGGCGCACGTCTTGTAGCCGGTGAAGACCTTCAGGACGGTGTACGCGCCGATGCCCGCGTTGGCCTGCCGCCAGCGGTCGACCATCGAGCAGCCGTCCGTGGCGCCGCCGTACACGAAGACGACCGGGCGCCCCGCGATCCGCAGGTACGAGGGATCGGCGCCGTAGCGGCCGACGATGTAGGTCAGGTCGCTGGCGATCTGGCTCACCGTCGGGTCGCTCGTGCCTTCCGCCTCGTAGTAGACGCTCCAGCGGAAGCCCGTCCCGGCCGCGCCGGCGAGGAGGAGCGGCAGGCGGCCGTCCGTCCGGCTGCCCTGACCCCACCAGGACGCGATGCCCGCCTGCAGGCCGCCGTACTGCATCGCCCGGATCTGACTGGCGATCACGGCCGAGCTCGACCCGTCGTAGTAGCCGAGCGAGGGGTGGTAGTGGGTGAAGGGATCCATGCCCTGCTGGTTCCAGGCTTCCGGGAACCAGGGGTAGTAGAACGCCGCCCGGATGGGAAAGGATGGCTGGCGGTCGGTTGCCGACGGCGCGGGGGTCGGCGTCGCTGTCGGGGCAGGGGTCGGCGTCGCTGTCGGCGCGGGCGTGGGGGTGGCCGTCGGCGCAGGGGTCGCCGGCAGTGTCGCGATCGGCGTCGGCGTCGGGGTCGGTGCGGGCGTAGACGTCGCCGAGGCGGTCACGACCTGCAGGGTCGCCGAGACCAGCACGGCGCTCGCCCGGCTGCCCGTGGACCGGGACAGCGCCTCCACGCTGTGGCTGCCCACCGACGACGGCGGGACGGTGATCGAGGCCGCGAACGAGCCGCTCGCGTCGGTCCGGAAGGTCGGCATGCCGCTCGTCGACCCGTCGAAGGCGAGCTGACCCTGGACCTTGGCCGGGAGCCCGCTGCCGCTCACGCGAACGCTCGTCCCGGCTGCGGCGGATGACGGGCTCAGGCCCAGGGCCGGGCCGGCGGCGCGCGCGGAGTCGGCCGGCAGGAGCAGGCTGGGGACGAGGAGGGCCACGGCCAGGAGGGCGACCCAGGCGCTGGCGGTCCGGGCGGCGGAGCGACCCGGGGAAGGCGTCGGCGGCGTGTTCCGGACGGCGAGCGGCGTCGCCTTGTAGCGCATGGTCCGACCTCCTGGGGGCGGAGGTGCGGCATGCGAGCGACCGATGACGGGAGGTCGACGCGCCTGCCCGGCGATCCGGGTGCACCGCCCCGAGCGTCTCTCGACGGCGACGGTCGGGGGGAGCTGCCCCCCGCTGCCGCGGCACCCGGGCCAGGTCCGGGCGGCGACAGCGTCAGCCTAGGCGCGCGCCGGCAGTCCGGGGAGAGGCACGTTGGTCCCGCGGCGCCCGCGACGATGGTCGTGGCGGGCCCTGGGCCGTCTTGCAGACAGGCCCGCGGCGCGAGCGCGCGCCCCTCAGGCGACCGGCTTGCGGACGGGGATGGCGCCGGAGAAGGCGGCGAAGCGGAGGGCGAGGACCACCTTCAGCGCCTCGACGACGATCGCGCCGCTCATCTTCGACTGGCCCTCGCGGCGCTCCTCGAAGGTGAACGGCAGCTGCTCCATGCGGGCGCCGGCCCGATGGGCGCGGAAGGTCGTCTCGATCTGGAAGGCGTAGCCGCCGGCGTGGATGGAGTCCAGGTCGATCCGCTCGAGGACGTCGCGATGGATCGCCTTGAAGCCGCCGGTCAGGTCGCGGTAGGGGAGCCAGAGGAGGACTTGGGCGAAGAGGCATCCGCCGCGGCTGATGAAGCGACGCGGCAGCGACCAGCGGGGGATGCGACCGCCCGGCACGTAGCGCGAGCCGAGCACCACGTCCGCCCGGCCGTCGAGGATCGGGGCCACGAGGCCCGGCAGGAACCGGACGGGGTGCGAGAAGTCGGCGTCCATCTGGACCAGGATCTCGGCTCCCTGGCGCATCGCCTCGCGGAACCCGGCCACGTAGGCCGGCCCGATGCCCTGCTTGCCGGGTCGGTGGAGGACGTGGATCCGGGGATCCGCGGCGGCCAGGGCGTCGGCCGCGGCGCCGGTCCCATCCGGGCTGTTGTCGTCGGCGATGAGGACGTGCGCGTCCGGCAGCGCGCCGAGGACGGCCTCGCTGATGGGCCCGATGTTGTCGACCTCGTTGTAGGTCGGGAGGACCACCCAGACCGAGCGGTCGGTCGCCATGTCGTTCCCCCATCCGCGCTCGTCGTCGCGGTGTCGCGCCTGCTGCCTGTCGTCTGCCGACCCCGGGGGCAGTCCGGGGTCGCGGGAGACGGAGAAGGGTACACGTCCCGGGCTGAAGGGCCAGTGGCTTGGGCTCGGGCGGTGCCGGATCGCACCGGTGGTCCCGGCTGGCGAACCGCGGACCGAGCGATCCGGAGCCGCCCCGGCGTGCGTCGGCTAGGATGCCCGGGCCCGCGGGGGCGGCGCCGACCGGCCCGTCGCGGAGCGGCACGGAGCACCACGTGACGGTCAGGACCTGGGCCGAGCGAACCCGCCGCGTCGGGTGGCAGCGTGTGCGCCGCTCGTCGACGCTCACCCTGGCGGTCGCCCTCGGCGCGGCCGGGGGCTGCGCTCCCGCTGCCGCGCCCTCGCCCACTGGGCCCGCGGCCCCGAGCGACACCGTGGCCTCGTCACCCGTGGTGGCCTCGCCGGTTCCGAGCAGCAGCGTCGTCGTCCAGTTCGTCGGGGTGGACGCCCCGCCGGCCGACGTGCTCGTCGGGCGGACCCTCGCCGGGACGGTGACCTGCGGGCGCACCATCAGCCTGCGCTCGGACGATCCCAGCCTGCCGCTCCTGCCGTGGAAGATCACGGTCAGCCTGCGCAACGGCCACGAGCTCGGCCGCCTGATGGTCACAGGCCGGGACTCGCCCGAGCTCGTCCTCGTCGAGGCCGCCGGTCTGGTCGGCGGTCAGCTGCCGGGCTCGACGACCCCGAAACCGGCCTCGCCCTGCCCGACCTGACCGTCAGCGGCAGGAGGCGCTGCCCGAGTCGGTGAAGTGGTAGCTGGCGGCAGGCACGAAATCCCAGCGATAGGAGTGGTCGCCGAGCACGAGGCGGAGCACCCCGAACGAGGTGGAGTCGCGGACCTGCTCGCCGGCCAGCGCCGGCTGCACGAAGCCGTAGTGGTTCTTGCCGCCCGTCCCCACCACGAACTCCTGGACCCCGTCGGGAGACGGCTGGCCGGACGCGTCGAGCGGCGCGAAGCGTTCGTAGTCGTGGTTGTGACCGGACAGGACGATGTCGACGTGGGCCGCGACGAGGTCGCTCCAGATCGTCGCCATCTGGACGGCGTCGCCGTGCTCGCCCGACGACCAGCGCGGCTCGTGCCAGTAGGCCAGCGTGCAGGCGGTGGGGTGAGCGGCGAGGTCGGCCTGCAGCCATGCCTCCTGCGGTGAACCGGGGCCGCAGCCGCCGATGTGGCTGCACTCGCTGTTGAGCGAGACGATGTGCCAGCTGCCGAGGTCGTAGCTGTAGTAGCCCTTCGTCGGGTCGCCCGCGGCGGCCCCGAAGTAGTCGAAGTAGCCGCTTGCGCCCGACGTCAGGTACTCGTGGTTGCCGATGGTCGGGTGGATGAGGTCCTTGAAGCGGCCCCAGCTCTGGTCGAAGACGGCGTACTTGCCGAGCTCGTTGTCCTCGTACTGCGTGTCGCCGAGGGTCAGGACGGCGTTCGGCTGCATGGCCAGGATGAGCGCCGCGGTGCCGGCCTGGTCGCAGGCCTTGGGCGCGCCGGTGTCGGCGGCGGGGTCGCAGGCGATGTCTCCGGCCGCCGCGATGACCACGCTGCCGGGCGACGGCGCCGGCAGGGCCTTGACGGCCGCGACGCCGCCGCCCGGACGTGGCGAGGCGGGCGCCTTGTGGTGCGTTGCGCTCGGGGCAGGCGAGGCGTCGCCGGGGACGGGGGCGAGGCTGCCGACGGGGCTGTCGACGGACGAGGAGGCACAGCCCGCGAGCAGGACGACGACGGCGGAGAGGCGAAGGATCGTCAGTGGACGCACGCTGGATCCCCCAGTCGGCAGCCGGTTGAAGGACGCCGCGGTCGAGGCCGCGAGCTGCGACGGGCACAGCGTGCCCCGTCGGGGAGCGGAGTCAAGCCAAGTTACCGGTCCGCCACGATTAAGGTTCCGACACTCGCGACCGTCCGGGCGCCGGGCGTCGGACCGCTCGCCGGTCCTGCCTTGACGCAGTACCAGGGTACTGGTATCACGGCCCAGCGACCCGCGCTCGCGCTGCCGGGCGGACGCCTCAGCCAGCGGTCCCCGAGACCGGACGGGGAGCCCCTGAGCCTCGCTCGGGGCTCCCTGCCTCCGCGCCCGCCAGCTTCCCGGTGATCACCCGGACCCCGCGTGTCGCGGCGTGCGGTCGCCGGTGCCCGCAGCCACCGGGTACCAGGACGAACGGGTTGCCGGCCCCCGGGTGGACCCGGTAGACTGCCGCCTCCTCCGGCCAGCGAGTGCCCATCGGCCGGGGTCAGGGGGATCCCATGCGCGTCCCGCGTCCCGCGTTCCGTCCGACTCCCACCCGACCATCCCTCGCGATGGCGCGCCTGCTGGTCGCTGCACTCGTCGCTCTCTCGGCGGCCCTGGTGCCGCTCGACGCCGGGCCCAGCCTCGCGGCCAGCGGCACGTGCGCGACGACGACCTTCTCGACCTACTCGATCCAGGTCTGCGTCACCGCGCCGGCCGCGGGCGCGACGGTCAGCGGCGACGTCGGCGTGACCGTCTCGACCAAGGTCCTCTCCGGCAAAGCGTCGGTCCAGAAGACGATCACGACCCTCGACGGCGGCTACCTCATCACCGACTTCCAGACGCCGTACGGCTACACCCTGCGGACGCCCTGGTGGGCCGACGGCGCGCACACCCTCGCCGTCAAGGCCTACCTCCGCGACGGCAACGTGACCAACGCGGTGAGCGAGACGCTCACCTTCGCCAATGGCGTCACCTCCCCACCGCCGGCCAGCGGAAGCTCGTTCGGGCCGACAGGCGGTACCGCGCCGGGGGCGGGGAGTCCGCTCGTGGTCGCGGCGGCCGGCGACGGGGCGGCGGGCGAGACCGCGACCACGAACGTGGTCAACCTCATCAAGGGCTGGAACCCGAGCCTGTTCCTGTACCTCGGCGACGTCTACGACGACGGCTCCTCGTCGGAGTTCCTCAACTGGTACGACCCGACGTACGGTCAGCTTCGGGGGATCACCGACCCCGTCGTGGGCAACCACGAGTACACCCCCGTGGGGACCGGCTACGCCGCCCCGGGCTACTTCGGCTACTGGGGCCAGAGCTCCGACACCTACAGCTTCGATGCGGGCGGCTGGCACTTCATCGCCCTCAACTCGAACAGCAACCCGCAGTACTCGTCAGCCCAGCAGGCCGCCCAGCTCCAGTGGCTCCAGTCGGACCTGGCGGCGCACCAGGGCGCCTGCATCCTCGCCTTCTGGCACCACCCGCTCTACACCGTCGGCAAGGAAGGCGCGGGCACGCAGGTCACGCCCTACTGGCAGGCGCTCGCCAACGCTCACGCCACGCTCGTCCTGAACGGCCACGACCACACCTACCAGCGCTGGACCGCCCTCGACGCGAACGGCAGCCCGTCCTCGAACGGCCTCACCGAGATCGTCGACGGCCTGGGCGGCCACTCGGCCCAGTCGATCGTCTCGAGCGATCCGCGGGTCGTGACGGCGTTCGGCGGCTCGACCTCGTACTTCGGCGCCGTGAAGGTCTCGCTCACGGCGACGCAGGCCGCGGTCCAGTACGTCACCTCGTCCGGCACGACGATGGACCAGGCGACGATCCCCTGCCAGGGCATCGCCTACCGCTCCGGCACGGTCGCCGGCGCGGTGACCGACGCGACGAGCGGGACGCCGCTCTCCGGGGCGACGGTCGCGGTCTCCGGGGGCCCCTCCACGACGACCGACGCGTCCGGCGCGTACACCCTCGCCGGCGTGGCGCCGGGCACGGTCACCGTGACGGCCTCGGACGGGACGGCCTACGGCGCGCAGTCGGCCCAGGTCACGGTCAGCGCCGGGACCACGACCAGCCAGTCGTTCGCCCTCGCCCCGAGCGCGGGCGGGATCGCCGGGACGGTGACCGACGCGACGAGCGGGACAGCCCTGGCCAGCGCGACCGTGAGCATCGCCGGCGGCGCGTCGACCACCACGGACGCCGCGGGCCGCTACGCGTTCGGCGGCCTCGCCGCCGGCTCATACAACCTGACCGCGAGCGCGACCGGCTACGCGGCCTCGTCGCCGGTCAGCGTGAGCGTCGCCTCCGGTGCCACGACGACCCAGTCGTTCGGCCTCTCACCGTTGCCGGGCGGCATCGCCGGGACGGTGACGGACGCGGGCACCGGGACGGCCATCGCCGGGGCGACGGTCGCGCTCGCGGGCGGCGCGTCGACGACGACCGACGCGAGCGGCGCCTACAGCTTCAGCGGCCTCGCCCCCGGCGGCTACACGGTCAGTGCCAGCGCGACGGGGTACGTCGGCCAGTCGGCGAGCGTGACCGTGGCGCCCGCGGCGACGGCGACCCAGGGCTTCGGCCTGAGCCCGGCCACGACGCCAGGGGCGGTGAGCGGCACCGTCCGGGACGCCGTGACCGGCAGTCCCATCGCCGGGGCGTCGGTCAGCACGACCGGCGCCTCGGCGACCAGCGACGCCACCGGCGCCTACACGCTGAGCGGGCTCGCCCCGGGCTCGTACCAGGTGACCGCCAGCGCCACGAACTACCGGTCCGCCTCGGCCACGGTGAGCGTCGGCGCCGGGACGACGGCGACCCAGGACTTCGGTCTCAGCGGCAGCCCGGTCTTCAGCGACGGCTTCGAGAGTGGCTCGACCTCGGCCTGGACCAGCGCGACGGGCCTGACCGTCGAGGGCGCCATCGTCCACTCGGGATCGTGGGCCGCGGAGGGCTCGACGACGAACGGTGCGACGTATGCCCGGCGGACGCTCTCGACCGCCTACACGGACCTCTACTACCGGGTCTGGTTCCTGGCCCGCACGCTCCCCGCGAGCGGCACCACGGTCAACCTGATGGGCGACCGGACGGCGGCGAGCGGCTCGATCGTCCGCCTCTACCTGGACTCCAGCGGGCGGCTGGGCCTCCGCAACGACGTGGCGGCGACGAGCACGACGGGTCCCACCGTCGGCGTCGGCACGTGGCACAGCCTGGAACTCCACGCGACGATCAACGGGACCATCAGCGCGACGCAGGTCTGGCTCGACGGCAGTCCGGTGAGCGCGTTCAGCCTGACGACGAACCTCGGGACGACGGCGATCGGCCAGATCCAGCTCGGCGAGAACCAGACGGCCCGGACGTACGACGTCGTCTGGGACGATGCCGTCGCCCAGCTGACGAGGATCGGTCCCTAGCGCCGACGCGCCCGCGGCCCGGCGGACTCAGCCGAGGCCCGCCCCCGGCTCGAGCTCGTGGACGGTCACGGCGCCCTTGCCGCGCTCCTCCAGGTGGGCCCGCAGCTCCGCCGGCGTCCCGGCCAGGATGGGGAACGTCCCGTAGTGCATCGGGACGACCTCGGGGACGCCGAGCAGCTCGACCGCCAGGGCGGCCTCCCGGGGGCCCATCGTGTAGTGCCCGCCGATCGGCAGCAGGGCGAGCCGCGGCTGGTACAGCTCGCCGATGATGCGCATGTCCCCGAAGACCGTCGTGTCGCCGGCGAAGTAGAGGCGGAGGCCGTCCTCGAGCTCGACGACGAAGCCGACGGCCTCGCCGAGCGAGAGTGCCGTATCGACCTGGTCCGTCCAGTTCCCCGCCGAGACCGTCCAGTTGCCGGCCGAGTGGATCGCCGGGACCATCGTGACCTTGATCCCGTCCACGTCGACCGTGCCGCCGGCGTTGAAGCCGATGACCGTCGTCCCGTCGCCGGCCTTCGCCCCGTGGCTCAGCCACAGGTCGATCTCGTGGATCGCGGGCCAGGTCGGACCCGTCCGGCGGGCGATGCCGGGCGCGTCGTCGAAGTGGTCGAAGTGGCCGTGGCTGACGAGCAGGATGTCGCAGCGGTCCACCTCGTCCGGCGGCCGCGGGCTCCGCGGGTTCGAGAACCACGGATCGAAGAGGATGGTCTTCCCGCCGGGGCTGACGAGCTGGAAGCAGGAGTGCCCGTACCAGGTGAGGCGGGTGTCGGGACCGAGAGCCATGACGCACCTCCGGGGACGTGGCAGCGCGGTGTCGCTCGCTGGATGTCGCTCATCGTAGCCGGGGCGCCGCCCGCCGCCGCCCGGCGTCGCTCGGGGCGCGGCGCGGATGGCTACACTCGGCTGCGTGCCCGCCGAGCGCATCGCGCACAACCTCGCCTTCATCAACTGGACGGTCCTGACCACCCTCGCCGTGGGATCGTTCGCCGTCGTCGTCCTGGGCCGGCTGCGGACCGACGCGACGCGGGGCTTCCTGGGCTTCACGGCGCTCTGCTCCGCCGTCTTCGCCGTCCTGGCCTACCTCTCCGACGCGGCCCTGCCGGCGGCCGCCGTCGACGCGGCCTTCCGGCCCGATGCCGCCTTCGAGCTGCCCCGGCGCGTGCTGCTGCTGGTCTTCGCCGGCCTCGGCCTGGCCTACGCGGTGGCCCTTTTCGCGGGGCGGCGGGCGCCGGCGCTCGGCCTCGCCGGGGCCGCGGCGGGCGTGGCTGTCCTCGTCCTGGCGGCGCTCGGCTGGGGCGGCGGCTTCCCGACCGCCGTGCCGCTCGCCATCCAGCTCGCGGTCCTCGCGGCGGCCACGGGCGGCGTCTTCGCGGCGATGATCCTCGGCCACTGGTACCTCGTGACGCCCCGCCTCCCGGAGGCGCCGCTCATCCTGTTCGCCCGGCTCCTGCTCGCCGTGGTCAGCCTCCAGCTCGCCCTCTTCTTCGCCTGGCAGGCGGTCGGCGCCGGGGCCGGCGCGGGGCCGTTCGCCGCGCTCGTCGGGCCGTGGGCGCTCTTCGTCTGGCTGCGCCTGCTCGTCGGCCTGGTCTTCCCGCTCGTCATCTCGTGGGCCGCGGTCCAGACGGCCCGGACCCGCTCCATGGAGTCGGCGACGGGGCTGCTCTACATCGACCTCGGCTCCATCGCCGCGGGGACGATCCTCGCCTCCGGCCTCTACTTCGGCGCGGGGCTGCTCGCCTGATGGACGCCCGGAGGGCCGCCCGATGACCCGCTCCCCGGCGCTGCCGGTCGACCGCGACCTGGCCTACATCGAAGCCGCCGCCGCGCCCCTCCACCCCGTCCTGCTGGCGATCGAGGCGGCCGCCGCGCCCGCCGACATCCCGATCCTCGACCGCGCCAGCGGCCGCGTCCTGGCGACCCTCGCCGTCGACCGGCCGCGGATCGTCGAACTCGGCACGGCGTACGGCTACTCGACCCTCTGGATGGCCCTCGCCCAGCCGCACCGCGGGATGATCGTGACAGTCGACCCCGACGCGGGTCGGACACAGCTGGCCCGGGCCTGGTGGCGGGAGGCCGGCATCGAAGACGAGCGGATCAACGTCGTCAACCGGCCGGCCCTCGAGGCCCTTGCCGACGAGGAGGAGTTGCTGCTCCAGGGGCCGTTCGACCTGGCCTTCCTCGATGCCGTCAAGACGGAGTATCTCGACTACTTCGAGGCGCTCATGCCGCGCCTGGCGACCGGGGCCCTCCTCGTCGCCGACAACGTCCTGTGGGGCGGCCGCGTCGCGGCAGATGCTGACGATCCGGCCAGCGTCGCGCTGCGCGCCTTCGCCGCCCGCGTCCTGGCCGACCGCCGCTTCAGCGCGACGATCCTGCCGGTCGGCGACGGGTTGCTCGTCGCCGCCCTCCGCTCCTGATGGAGCGACCGGTGGCGGTGCGTCCCCCTGCCATCCACGTCCGTGTCCGCCTCTTCGCCATGCAGCGCGAGCTGGCGGGGACGCGGGAGGTCGGCCTCGACCTCCCGGCAGGGGCGACCGTCGAAGACGCCTGGAGGGCCCTGGTCGAGCGCTTGCCGGTCCTGGCCCCCGGCCGGCCGGCGGTCCGGTTCGCCCGGAACCGCGAGTACGTCGACGCGTCGACGACGCTCGCCGACGGCGACGAGCTGGCGTGCATCCCGCCCGTGAGCGGCGGCGCGGCCGAAGGGGCCGGCGCGGCCGGCGAGGGCGTGCCCGGGGAGCGCACGGGATCCGCCGACCGCGGCGGGCCGATCGTCGGCGTCCAGGCGGAGCCGTTCGCGCCGGACGTCGCGGTCCGCCTCGCCGCCCGGCTCGTCACCCCCGCCGACGGCGCCGTCGTCACGTTCCTCGGCGTGACCCGCGAGACCCCGGGGCGGCCCGCGCCGGGCGAGGAGGCGGCCTCGGCGCAGCACGCCGGGGAGCCGGTCGAGGCGCTGACGTACGAGGCGCACGAGGACATGGCGGCCGCCGTCCTGGCGACGATCGCCGCGGAGGTCGAGGCCCGCTTCGGCGTGACCCGCCTCGCCCTCCTCCATCGCACCGGCCTCGTGCCCCTCGGCGAGCCGAGCGTCGTGGTCGTGGCCGCCGCGCCGCACCGCGACGTCGCGTTCGCCGCCGCTCGCTACGCCATCGACGAGGCGAAGGCCCGGGCGCCGATCTGGAAGGCCGAGCGCTACGCGACGGGCCACGTCTGGACCGGCGAGCCGGCCCGGACGGCGGCCCGGGACGAGTCCGAGCCGCCGGAGGCGACGCCCGATCTCGAGGCGGACCGGTGAAGGTCTACCTCAGCGTCGACATGGAGGGCGTCGCCGGGATCAGCGCCCCCGAGCCGACCCGGCGCGAGGACCAGGCCTACCCGGCTGCTGCGGAGCTGATGACCGGCGAGGCGAACGCGGCGATCGAGGGCGCCCTGGCGGCCGGGGCGAGCGAGGTCCTCGTCAACGACAGCCACGGCCGGATGTTCAACCTGCTGCCGGAGCGACTGCACCCGGCGGCCCGTCTCCTCCAGGGCCAGAAGGCGTGGTCGATGGTCGAGGGAGCCGGGCCGGAGGCGGGCTTCGGCGTCGCCCTCTTCGTGGGCTACCACGCCCGGGCCGGCGATCCTCGCGGCACGATCAGCCACACCTACTCGGGCGCTCCGACGCTCACCCGCCTCGACGGGCGACCGGTCGGGGAGGCGGGTCTCAACGCGAGCGTCCTCGGGGCGTGGGGCGTGCCGGTCGGGCTGGTCAGCGGCGACGACGCACTGGCGGCCGAGATCGAGGCCTGGCTACCCTGGTCCGAACGGGTCGTCGTCAAGGACGCCGTCGGGCGCCACGCGGCCGCGTCGCTCCATCCCGCCGCGGCCCGCGAGCGCATCCGCGTCGCGGCCGAGCGGGCCGTCCGGCGCGCCGCCGCGGGCGAGCTGCGGCCGCTCGAGGTCGGCCGGCCGGTCGTCGTCGAGGTCGACTACCGCCACGCGGCGCAGGCCGACTTCGCGGCCCTCGTGCCGCTCGCCGAACGGGTCGGCGACCGGGGCGTCCGTATCGCCGCGCCCGACCCTGTGCTCGCCTACCGCGCCTTTCTGTCCGGGCTCCGCCTCGCCGGCCTCGTCGAGTAGACCGTCCCGGCCGCCGCCCCCGGCGCGGCACGACGGCGATGCATACTGGCGGGGCGACGCGGCGATCCCGTGTCGTGCCCGCCCAGCGCCCGTCACCGCGTTCGGGGAGGAACACGTGCCGTCCGCGCCCGTCCCTGTCGGCCCGCCGGCCGCCCGCGGCCGCGCCCGCGACCTGGGGCTGCGCATCGGCCTGCTGCCGAGCGGCCCGACGGCCTCGATCGTCGACGTCCCGGGGGTCCGGGTGGGGCACGCCACCGTCTGGCGGGATGAGCCGCCGCCGCCCCTCGGCCGGGGGGTCGCGCGGACCGGGGTGACGGCGATCCTGCCGGCCGAGCCGGCGTCCCTGTTCCACGCCCGGGTCCCGGCCGGCGGTGCCGTCCTGAACGGGGCGGGCGAGGCCATCGGCCTGACCGGCATCCGGGAGTGGGGCCTGCTCGAGTCGCCGATCCTCCTGACGAGCACCCTGGCGATCGGCCGCGTCTACGACGCGACGGTCGAGCTGTTGACCGAGCTCGACCCCGCGATCGGCCGCGACGACGTCCTCATCCCCTGCGTCGCCGAGTGCGACGACGCCCGCCTCAACGACGCCCGGACCGTCCAGGTCGCCGCGGCCGACGTCCGAGCCGCCGTCGAGGGGGCGCGCGGCGCCGAGGCGGGGGCTTCGCCGGTCGGTGCGGTCGGGGCGGGCACCGGCATGATCTGCTGCCAGCTCAAGGGCGGCATCGGCAGCGCGTCGCGGATCGTCCCGCTCGGCGATGCGAGCTGGACCGTCGGCGTCCTCGTCCTGGCCAACTTCGGGCGGCTCGAGCGGCTGACCGTGGACGGCGTGCGGGTGGGCGAGACGCTGGCCGTGGAGGGTTGGCCGGCCGCCGGCCTGCCGCGCGGGACCCACCTGCCGGGCCGGGCGGCGGCGCGGGGCGAGGACCAGGGCAGCTGCATCGTCGTCGTCGCCACGGACGCGCCGCTGCTCGGGGCCCAGCTCGAGCGCCTCGCCCGGCGGGCCGGCCTCGGCCTCGCCCGCGTCGGGTCGTTCGCGGGCCACGGCTCGGGCGAGATCTTCCTCGCCTGCTCGACGGGCCTCCGCGTCCCGCGCGGCGGACCGGCGCTCGTCGAGCAGCGTCATGTCGCGGACGAGGCGCTCGACCCACTGTTCGCCGCGGTCGTCGAGGCGACCGAGGAGGCGGTCCTCGACTCGCTCGTCGCCGCGGACACCGTGACGGGACGCGACGGCGCGACCGTTCCCGCGCTGCCCCTCGAGCGGACCGTCGAGCTCCTGCGCGCGGCGGGCCGGCCGGCAACGCTCGCGACTGGCGTGGCCGCCCTGCCGTGAGCGAGCGAGCCGCGAAGCCGCGACCGCCGGACGGGACCGCCCGCCGGCGCCCCGCCGCGCGGCCGGATCCCGCTGTGACCCCTGCCTGGCCGGCCGTCGAACGGCTGCTCAGCCTGGCCGATTCGCTCGGGGGAGCGTGGAGCGCCCGGGCGCGAGCCTCCACGACGATCGGCCGGGAGCGAGCCCTTCTCCGCCTCGTCGGCGTGGACGGGCTCGACCGGGCAGGCCAGCCGCTCGCCGCCCGCGTCGTCGAGCGCTACCTGGCGCGCGACGGACGGCGCCTCGCCGGCGGCCTGCTCCTGCCGTTCGCGGTCGCCCTGCTCGAGTACGAGTCCACGCCGCAGCAGCTCGCCCTCGACGCCGCTTCGGGCGCGGTGGATCTCGGCCTCGAAGCGGAGCTGCTCCAGGACCCTGGCCGGCGCGCCGCCGCCGAGACGCTCGCCCTCGAGCTCGCGGCCGACGCCCTCGAGCGGATCGATGCGGGACGGACTGCGGCCCGTGAGCTCCGCGATGCCCTCGGCGACCCGGTCCGGCCGTGGCTCGGGGCGACGCTCGGCGAGCCGAATGCCGACGAGGGCCGCGCGGAAGCGCGCCACCTCGCCGCGGGCGGCGTCGACGTCGTCCGGGTCCGGGTCCCGGCGGGCCGCGAGCTCGCCGAGCGGCTGCGCGCCGTCGGCCTGGAGCCGCCCCTCTGGCGCCCGCGCACCGCCGTCCCCGTCGGTCGCGAGCCGGCCGAGGAGGCGCCGGCCGGGAGCCAGCGTGGCCTGGCCGCGCTCCGCGAGGTGCTCGACGAGGCCGCCGCCGAGCGCTCGGCGTACGTCCGCCTGATGACGACCGCGGCGGCCCTCAGCGCGCCGGAGCAGGCGGTCGTGGCCGCCTTCGAGCGGGTCGACCTGGTGGAGGCCGACCCGGTCGGGGAGATCGTCGAGGGCCGCGTCGACCCGGACCGCGCCCTGGCCGACCACGCCGACGCGCGGCGCCTGCTCGCGCGAGCCGGGGCCGGCGTCCTCGTGGGAGCGGGACCGCTTGTCGTCGGCCCGGATCTCGCCCGCGGCCTGCCGGCGGCCGCCCCCGAGCGAGCGGGTCGGGCGCTCGCGCTGCAGGCCCTCGCCGTCGCCCTGGCCCGCCACGACGGGATCCGCCCGGAGCGCCTCCTCGTCGGCGCCCTGCCGACGTGGCTGCCGGACGAGCGCGACCCGGGAGCGCAGGCGATCGCCGCCGTCGCCCTGCGGCGGGCCGTCTTCCCGGACCTCGGTCTCGTCTTCGACGAGCCGCCGCTCGAGCCGCGTGCGGCGGCCCGCTGGCCGTTCCTGCTCGCCGCGGCCCTGCCCTGGGCCGGCGGGGCGGCGGCTCTGGTCCTGCGACGCGTGGAGGCGGGCTCGCTGTCGGCGACGGCCTGGGGCACCCGGGCGGCGGCCGAGCTGGCGGTGGCGTCCGCCGCGGCCCGGCCGGCCGGCCTCGTGGGGCCGGCCCGCGAGCACGCCGACGCGGCGCTCGCCGCGGCGGTCGCCACGCTGCAGCGCCTGGCGGACGAGGGCTGGCCGGCCGTCCTCGGGCCCGCCAGCCCGCCGCCGGATCGGCTCGGCTCCGACGCCGTCGCCGAGCGGACGGACGCCTTCGACCCGCTGGCCGTGCGGCGACCCTGAGGCCGTGGGGGCCGACCGGGCGACGTCGGTGTCAGCGCCACCCTGGGCGGGAGGGCTCAGGGCGCCTCGACGAGCGGCTTGACCTCGCCGATCAGGCGCTCGAGCGTCTCGACGTCGTAGGGCGCGGGCAGTTCGACGATGAGGGTCTGGAAGCCGGTCTCGGCGTAGGCGCGAAGCCGTTCCGCGATCGCCTCGGGCGGCCCCAGCCAAGGCTCCTCGTCGATGTCGAGGGGCGTGCGGTTGTGGGTCAGGGCCGCGTCCCAGACCTGCCGGGCGGCGGATTCGCTGTCGCGGATGACGAGCTTGCAGCCGAGCGTCCGCTCGATCGTGGCCGGATCGCGCCCCACCGCGACGCAGTGCTCGCCGAGCACCTCCACCTTGTGGCGCAGCTCGTCCGGCGTCCCGAACGCGTTCCACAGGTCCGCGTAGCGGGCGACGGTCCGGAGCGTCTTCTTCTCCCCGCTGCCGCCGATCATGATCGGCAGGTGCCGCTGCAGCGGCGGCGGCTGGTGGCGGGCCGCCTCGAAGCGGTAGCGCTCGCCGTGGTGGGTCACCTCGCGGCCGTCGAGGAGCGCCCGGACGATGCCGGTCGCTTCGTCGAGCCAGTCGAGGCGCTGGCCGAAGCCCGACCCGAAGTCGAGGCCGTGGGCTTCGTGCTCGAGGCCGAACCAGGCCCCGCCGAGGCCGACGATCGCCCGCCCGCCGCTGGCGTGGTCGAGGGTCGCCGCGCTCTTGGCGACGATGCCCGGATTGCGGAACGTGTTGGCGCCCACGAGCAGGCCGAGGCGGACGTGCTCGGTCGCGACCGCCCACGCCCCGAGCGTCGTCCAGCCCTCGAAGATCGGCTGATAGGGATCGCCGTAGATGGCGTAGAGGTGGTCCCAGCACCAGAGGTGGTCATAGCCGAGCCGATCGACCCGGCGGGCGGTCTCGAGCAGGCCCGGCCAGTCGGTGGCCTGGATCCAGGGGCAGATGCCGAGGCGAAGATGGGTCATCGAGCTCCTCCGTCGGCGCCCAGTCTGCCTGAGGGCGCGAGCAGGCGCGCGGCCGTGGCCCTGCCCCGCCTGCCCGCGCGAGCGGCTCCCGCTCAGCCCGGCAGGTAGGGCAGGTAGTCGGGGAACCAGATCGCCGCGTCGACCGCGGCCTCGATCTCCTCGTCGTGGTAGACCCGCCCGACGCCGCAGTCGCGGGCCTGGCAGACCACCCGGACGGCGATGCGGCGGGTGACATCGCGGAGCTCGGATGCGGCCGGGTAGACGGCACCGGCCGCCAGCCGCTCCGGCGAGACGTACTCGGCCAGCGTCCGCGCGGCGACGAGGAACATGTCGTCGGTCACCTCGTGGGCCTCGGCGACGATGGCCCCGAGGCCGACGCCCGGGAAGACGAAGACGTTGTTGGCCTGGCCGATGAGGTGGCGTCGCCCGGCCCGCTCGACCGGCTCGAAGGGCGAGCCTGTCGCGACGACGGCCCGCCCGTCGGTCCAGTCGATGATGTCGGCCGGCAGCGCCTCGGTCTTGGCGGTGGGGTTCGAGAGGGGGAAGACGATCGGCCGCTCGACGTGGCGGGCCATCTCGCGGATCGCGCCTTCGGTGAAGGCCCCGGGGTTCCCGCTCGTCCCGATGAGCATCGTCGGCTTGACCTGGCGGACGACGGTCTCCAGGTCGAAGGCCGGCTCGTCGGCGAAGCCGAACGAGGCCACCTCGGCCGGCCCGAGGGCGAACTCGAGCTTGTCCGCGTCGAGCGGCGTCCGCTCCGCGAAGACGAGGCCCCGGGAGTCGAGCATCGCGATCCGCCGCCGGATCTCGTTCGCCGGGATCCCCTCCGCCTCCATCGCGCTGCGGATCGTCCGGGCGATACCGATGCCGGCGGCGCCCGCGCCGAGGAAGACGAAACGCTGCTCGGCGAGGGGCTGGTCGAGGATGCGGAGGGCGGCCAGGATGCCGGCCAGGATCACCCCGCCCGTGCCCTGGATGTCGTCGTTGAAGCTCGTGATCCGGTGGCGGTAGCGGTCCAGGAGCCGGATCGCGTTGTGCTGCTTGAAGTCCTCCCACTGGAGGACCGCGTGGGGATAGACCTCGAGGACACCCTCGACGAAGGCCTCGATGAACCGGTCGTATTCGACGCCGCGGAGGCGCGGACCGCGGTGGCCGACGTAGAGGGGATCCGCCAGGAGACCCTCGTTGTCGGTCCCGACGTCGAGCGAGACCGGCAGGGTGTGGGCGGGATAGATGCCGGCGCCCGCGGTGTAAAGGGCGAGCTTGCCGATGGGGATGCCCATCCCGCCCGCACCCTGGTCGCCCAGGCCGAGGATGCGCTCGTTGTCGGTGGCCACGATGAGCCGGACGTCGCCGTTGCGCGCGTTCCGGAGCAGGTCCGGGATGCGCTGCTGGTCGTCGGGCGTGATCCACAGGCCACGGGCGCGGCGGAGGATGTGGCTGAAGATCTGGCAGGCCTGGCCGACCGTCGGGGTGTAGACCACGGGCATGAGTTCGTCGAGGTGCTCGATGAGGACCCGGTAGAAGAGGGTCTCGTTGCGGTCCTGGAGGGCGGACAGGCCGATGTACTGCTCGAGAGGGCTCGCCTTGGCCCGGATGTGCTCGAGCTCGAGGCGGACCTGCTCCTCGATGGTCGCGACGCGGCTCGGCAGGAGGCCGCGCAGCTCGAAGTCGTCACGTTCCTGGATGGTGAACGCCGTGTCCTTGTTCAGGAGCGGGTTCTCCAGGAGCTCCGCGCCGCGGTAGGGCACCTCCAGCGCGCCGGTCGGGTGCAGGGCACGGGGTGCCCGGGCGAGGGTCTTCATGGCCCGCAGCATGGCGGCGGGCCGGACGGCCTGGAACGGCCGTTCGGCCCGGATTCGGGGGCGGGAGCGACGGCAGGCGGCGGAGTGGTCCGCCGCCTGCCGGTCCGGGTCCGCCCTGGCGGTCAGCGGAGGGCGGCCAGGCAGGCCGCCGCGTCCGCGCGAGCGGCCGACAGCAGGTCGTGGGCGGAGACCTCCACCGACCGGGCGTGCTGGAGCACGGGCCCGGCCGCCCCCGCGTTCCACCGGGCGGGGGTGAGCGTCAGCAGCTGGGCGCTCAGGCCCTGCACCTGGACGGCCGCGTCCGTGATGGCGCCGTTCATCGCCGCGAGGTCGGCCTGGGCGCCGGTCACGTCCCGGCCCGCCGCCTGCGCCCGGGCGATCCGGGCCGCGAGGTCCGTCGACAGCTCCCGGAGGCGGGCGACGGCGGCCGTCTCGGCGTCCGCCGCGATGACAAGGTGGACCTGCGGGACGACGAGGAGGTAGACCCGGTAGTCCGTGGCGATCTTCGGCAGATCGGTCCGCAGCTGGCCGACGGTCGAGTCGGCGTCGATGGTGGCCTTCAGGCCGGCAAGGCCGCTGCGCGTCGCCGCGAGCTCGGCCGCCAGGGCGCTGCGATCCGCAGCGGTCAGGTTCGCGGCCGCCGCGATCCGGGCGCCGAGCGTGTCGAGGGTCGCGAAGCGGCGGCCGATCTCGCAGTCGCCGAGCGCATCGAGGTTCGCCACGCTCGGGTCGGCGTGGGCCTGCTGCCAGGCGGTCGCGCAGGGACCGCTCCGCACGACCGGGAGGGGCGTGGTGGTCGGGGCCGGCGACGCGGCGAAGGCGGCGCCGCTCCCGGCGACGGTGAGGAGCGCGCTGGCGGCGAGGCCGACGACGGCGCGACGGATGGCGTGGAGCATGGTCTTCACTCTCCTGGGCTGGCGAGCGCGCCCGCGGCGTTGCGGGCGGCCTCGTCGTACGAGCTGAGGTCGCTGTCGATCCGCTGCAGGAGCGCGAGGTCGGGGTCGGACGTCGCGGCCGGCGGGGGCGTCGGTCGTGACGAGGGCGCCGGTGAGACCGGCGGCCTCACCGGCGAGGCCGGCGGCTCGCTGACGGCCGCCATCGAGACGTCGGCGTGAGTCGGGGCGGCTGTCGTCGCCCCCGCTCCGCAGCCGCTCGCGACGACCGTCAGCAGGACCAGGCGGGCGGCCGTTCGGCGCAGGGCCTGGACGTGCATCCGGTGTCCTCCGTGTGGGCCCCCGGCGGGGGCGACGGCGGCACGATGGGCGACCGCGGTTCGTCGTCCAGGCCGGGGAGGTAAGCGCGGCGTAAGGCGCCGCGGACGGTCCGGACGGGTGCGCGCCGGTGGGCGATGGAGCGGGGGAGTCGACGGCCTGCGTCGGCGACCGCTGTCACCTCCCGGGCCTCAGTCCGCGGCGGCCCCTGCCGCATCGGGCCTGTCTTCCGCCTCGGCCCCGACCTCCGCCCGGCGGCCCAGCCGCGGGAGGCTCCGGCCGGCCACGGCGCCCCTCGCCAGCTGGAGCAGCCCGTCTGTCCCGGCGACGGCGCCCAGCCGGGCGAGGAGCGGCGCCCAGCCGGCGGTTCCCGACCGGCGCAGGGCCGGGACGGCCAGCAGCAGGGTCAGGCTGCCGTACCAGATGACGGGCATCGCCAGCAGGCAGCCCACCGGCAGCGCCCAGCGTCGGTCGGTCCGAGCCGCCCAGGCGACGACGAGCGCGGCAAGCGGCAGGCGCGGCAGGAGCGGGACCGGGATCGCCGCCCAGGTCCCCGCCGTCCCGGCGTTGCCGGCCAGGACGTGGAGCCAGGCCCGCCACTCGCCCGGGGCGAGGACCGCCGATACCGCGACGATGCCGAGCGTCGCGCCGGCGGTCGCCGCGAGGTTGGCCCACTCGCGGCGGACGGCGAACCAGAGCAGGCCGACGCCGGGCGTCACCTTGGTCAGCAGGACGAATGCCCAGCTGGCGGGCCAGCGGAAGCCGAGGACGATCGCGAGCGCCAGGAGGAGCGTGATGTTGCCGCCCCAGACCTCGATGAGGACGAGGGCGAGGGCCGGGCCGAGCAGCCACGGCCCCGACAGCCAAGCCGCAGCGACCAACAGGACGAGCGTCCAGGCAGCCACGAACCCGGTCCACGAGAGCGCCCGGAGCGGCGCCAGCACCTGCAGGAAGGCGGGCGAGTAGAGGTACGCACCGGGCATGCCGACGGTGGCCAGGCGGTACGGGTCGCCGGCGCTCGCGAGCCAGTAGGCGCGGGCGTCCTGGTCGGGGACGAAGGGACGGCTGCCCCACGAGCCCCCCAGCAGGACGGCGGTGAGCCAGATCCCGACGAGGGCGGCGAGGCCGGCGACCAGCGCGGGCCGGGACCGGAGCACGGCGGCGACCCAGCGCGCGCTCGCGACCAGGGCCGTCCGCGGACCGACGATCGTCGGGCCGCGGACGACGCGCAGCGGAACGCCCGCGCGCGCGCCGGCTCGCCGGGGCCTGCCGGTGTGGGGGGCGGCGGCCGCCCGACGATCCTCCATCGCGGCCGACTCTGCCTGCTCGGGGGTCACGGGCGCGTAACCGCAGCAGCCCCCGGCCGTACCCCCCGCTTGCGGGTGATGCTCCGCCTGCCGAACGGCCCTGCCCGGCGGTCCGGATGGCCCTGTGGACGGCGCCGCGCGTCGCCCACCATCCCCACGGCTGCCCATCTAGCCGTCTAGACGGCTAGACTGGGTGTATCGGGATCCGCGGCAGGAGCCGGGGGGCGGGTGTCCAGGAGGGGTTCGTGGTGGCAAGGCGCCCGTCCGAGATCGGGGCTGCCGTCATCGGCAGCGGCTTCATCGGCAGCGTCCACATCGAGGCCCTGCGCCGGCTCGGCGTGCGGGTCCACGGCCTGCTCGAGGTCTCGCCCGAGGTCGGTCAGCGGCGCGTCGCCGAGCTGGGCCTCCCGCGTGCCTACCGCGACCTGGAGGAGCTCCTCGCCGACGAGCGCGTCGAGGTCGTCCACGTCACCTCGCCGAACGACCTCCACCATCCCCAGGTCAAGGCCATCCTCGCCGCGGGCCGCCACGTCGTCTGCGAGAAGCCGCTCGCCATCACCGCCGCCCAGTCCGCCGAGCTCGTCGGCCTGGCCGCCGAGAGCGGGCGCGTCAACGCCGTCAACTTCAACATCCGCTTCTACCCCCTCAACCAGCACCTCCGCGCGCTCGTGGAGGACGGCGGCCTGGGCGATGTGCGCTTCGTGACCGGGCACTACTTCCAGGACTGGCTGCTCTTCGACACCGACTGGAACTGGCGGCTCGAGCCGGAGCACGGCGGAGCGCTGCGGGCGGTCGGCGACATCGGCTCGCACTGGCTCGACCTGGTGACGGCCATCACCGGGCAGCGCGTCACCGAGGTGATGGCCGACCTGGCCACGTTCGTGCCCGTCCGCCGCAAGCCCACCGGCCCCGTCGAGACGTTCGCCATCGAGCGCGCTGCGGACACCGTCGACGTGCCGATCCGGACCGAGGACTGCGCGACGATCCTGCTCCGCTTCGCCGGCGGGGCGCGGGGGACGGTCGCCATCTCGCAGGTCAGCGCCGGGCGCAAGAACTCGCTGCAGTACGAGATCGACGGCTCGACCGGCGCCGCCGCCTGGGACTCCGAGCGGCCGGACGAGCTGTGGCTCGGCCACCGCGACCGCCCGAACGAGGTCCAGCACCGCGACCCGGCCGGGATGCTGTCCGCGGGCCGGGCCGCCGCGAGCCTGCCCGGTGGCCATGTCGAGGGTTTCGCGGACACGTTCAAGGCCCTGTTCCGGGCGGTCTACGCCGACGTCGCCGCCGGCGCCCCGTCGCCGCGGCCCCCGTACGCCACGTTCGCCGACGGCCACGCCGAGATGCTCGTCGGCGAGGCGGTCGCGACCAGCGCCCGCGAGGGTCGCTGGGTCGAGGTGCCGACCTCGTGAGGCGCATGGCCCGCTCGGCGCCCCCCGCTCGCTCGACCACCTTCGCGCCCGCTCCCGCCCGCCAGGAGGTCCTCGCCCGATGAAGCTCGGCATCATGACCGCCGCCTTCCCGACCCTCGCCCTCGATGAGGTCGCAGCCTGGGCCCATGCCGAAGGCTTCCAGACCATCGAGGTCGCCTGCTGGCCGGCCGCCGGCAGCGAGCGGCGGCGCTACGCGGGCACGGCCCACATCGATGTCGACGCCCTCGACGCGGCCGCGGTCAGCCGGGTCTGCGACGTCCTGGCGGCCAACGAGCTGACGATCAGCGCGCTGGCCTACTACCCCAACAACCTGGACCCCGACCCGGCCGTCCGGTCAGCCGCCCACGACCACCTCCGCCAGGTGATCGTCGCCGCGGGGAAGCTCGGCGTGCCGACCGTCGGCACCTTCATCGGCCGCGACCAGCATCGCTCGGTGGATGACAACCTGGCCGAGTTCGAGCGCGTCTGGCCCGACCTCGTCCACTTCGCCGCGGACCACGGGGTGAACGTCGCCATCGAGAACTGCCCGATGATCTTCTCCGGCGACGAGTGGCCCGGTGGCAAGAACATCGCCTACTCGCCCGCCATCTGGCGGCGGATGTTCGAGGCCATCCCCGACCCGAACTTCGGGCTCAACCTCGATCCGTCGCACCTGGTCTGGCAGTTCATCGACGTCGAGCGGGTCGTCCGCGAGTTCGGGGCCCGGATCATGCACGTCCACGCCAAGGACCTGGAGGTCGACCGGGAGGGGCTCTACCTCCACGGGGTCATGTCGGCCGGCATCGGCTGGCAGGTGCCGCGGCTGCCCGGGCTGGGCGAGGTGCCCTGGCGCCGCTTCGTCGCCGCGCTCTACCGGGCGGGCTACGACAACGTCCTCTCGATCGAGCACGAGGACCGCTCGTTCGAGGGGTCGGTCGAGCTCGTCAAGCGCGGCTTCCTCATCGCCCGCGACACGCTCCGGCCCCTCGTGGCGTGAGCGGCGAGGCGTACAAGGCAGGACAGGGGGATCACAGGACCGGGATGACGGACACGACGGCGCTCCTCGAGCGGCTCACCTATCGCGATGTGGCCAAGGCGATCGACCACTCCCTGCTGCGGCCGGAGCTGGACGATGCGTTCGTGGCGGAGGGCTGCCGCCTGGCGGCCGAATACGACGTGGCGTCCGTCTGCTGCCGGCCGGCGGACGTCGCCCGCGCCGTCGCGATCCTGGGCGGCACGGACGTCGCCGTCGGCACCGTCATCGGCTTCCCGCATGGCAACCACGTCACGGCGGTCAAGGTCGCCGAGGCGCGCCAGGCGCTGGCCGACGGGGCGACCGAGCTCGACATGGTCATCCAGATCGGAGCCCTGCGGTCCGGCCGCGACGACGACGTGCGGGCCGACATCGCGGCGGTCGTCGAGGTCGCCCACGCCGCCGGCGCGATCGTCAAGGTCATCCTCGAGAACGCCTACCTGACCGACGAGCAGAAGGTCCGCGGCTGCCGACTGGCCGAGGCCGCCGGCGCCGACTTCGTCAAGACCTCGACCGGCTTCGCGCCGGGCGGGGCGACGCTGGAGGACCTCGCCCTCATGCGGCGGAGCGTCTCGCCCCACATCGGGTTGAAGGCCGCCGGCGGCGTCCGGACGCTCGACGCGATGCTCGACGTCCTGGCCGTCGGCACGACCCGCATCGGGGCCACGGCGACGAAGGCGATCCTCGAGGACTTCCAGGCCCGCAAAGCGGCCCTCGCGGGCGCGGCCGAGACGGCGGGAGCGAGCCGATGAGGGACGGCGCGGTCGGCATCGGGATGCTGGGCTCGGGCTTCATCGGGGCGTTCCACGCCCTGGGCCTGCGCGCCGTCCCGGACGCCCGCGTCGTCGTCAACCAGGGCGCGGGCGCGGAGCGCCGCGAAGCGTTCGCCGCCCGCTTCGGGAGCCGGCCCGTCGCGACGATCGAGGAGTGCTGCGCCGACCCCGCGGTGGACCTCGTGATCGTCTCGCTGCCCAACGAGCTGCACCTCGCGGCAGTGCGCGCCGCCGCCGCCCACGGCAAGGCGGTCGCCTGCACCAAGCCGCTCGGCCGGAACGGCGCCGAGGCCGCCGAGATGCTCGACCTGGTCGAGGAGGCGGGCGTCTTCCACGCCTATCTCGAGAACGTGGTCTTCACCGCCGACAGTCTCCGGATGCGCCAGATGGTCGAGGCCGGGGCGATCGGGCGGCCGGTCGGCTTCCGCGCCCGCGAGGGCCACAGCGGCCCGCACGCGCCGCACTTCTGGGACGCCGCGACCACGGGCGGCGGCGCGCTGCTCGACATGGGCGCCCACGGGACCGAGGTCGCCCGCTACCTGTTCGGCAAGGACGTCCCTGTCCGGGACGTGTTCGCCTGGGGGGCCACCCTCGTCCACGGGGCGCGGACGACCGCAGAGGACAACGCGGTGATGCTCCTCCGCTTCGAGGACGGGCGGGTCGCCACCGTCGACGTCTCGTGGTCCTCGAAGGGCGGGCTGGAGAACCGCTTCGAGCTGTACGGCGATGCGGGCCGGATCGTCCAGGACCTCGGCCCAGGCACACTCCGCGCCTTCATCGAGCGGCCCGCGGGCTACCTCGTCGAGAAGGCCGACGCCGAGACGGGCTGGGTCTTCCCGGTCCCGGACGAGACGCACGCCCACGGCCACGACGCGATGATGGCCGAGGTCGTGGCCGCCTTGCGGGCCGGCCGCGAGCCGCGCGAGACGTTCCGCGACGGCCTCGCGGTCAACCGCATCCTCGACGCCGCCTACCGCTCGATGCGCAGTGGGGCGTGGGAGCGGGTCGCCGCCGGCGAGCCGGCGGGGGTCGCCTGATGGGCGAGCGGACGGTCGTCGCCCCGCCTCGGCCCGTCTGGTTCGCCGCTGCCCGCGACCTCCTGGATCGGCTCGAGACCAGCCAGGCGGCGGCCATCGAGCAGGCCAGCCAGTGGTGCGCCGACGCGATCGCGGCGGACGGCCTGGTCCACCTCTTCGGGACCGGCCACTCCCGCATCCCCGTCGAGGAGATGTTCCCCCGCTACGGCTCGTACCCGGGCTTCAACCCGATCGTCGAGCTGTCGATGACCTTCCACACGGAGGTCGTGGGGGCCAACGGGCAGCGCCAGGCGATGTTCATCGAGCGCGTGCCGGGGCTCGCCGAGGTGATCCTCTCGAACTTCCGCTTCGGGCCCGACGACGTCCTGGTCGTCTTCTCGGCCAGCGGCCTGTCAGCCGTGCCGGTCGAGATGGCCCGCGGCGGTCGTGCCCGCGGGCTGCGGGTCATCGCCGTCACCTCGGTCGCCCAGTCGCGCTCGGGCGAGCCCGACCCGCGGGTGGGCGCCCGGCTCATCGACGAGGCTGACCTCGTCATCGACCTCTGCACCCCGCCCGCCGACGCCCTCTGCGACGTCCCCGGGCTGGACACCCCGGTCGGCCCCGGCTCGACCGTGGCCGCCGTCGCCATCGTCAATTCCCTCAAGGTCCGGATCGCCGAGCTCCTCGTCGAGCGCGGGGCCATGCCACCCGTCATCAGCCGTGCCTCCGTGGTCGGCGACGCACGATCCCGCGACCTGTTCGACCAGGCCTATCGAGAGCACGCGCGACGCCTCGCGCGGGCGATCGACCAGCGTCCCGGAGGTGACTGAGCAGAGAGACATCCCGTCGCGCACCCCACGTTCCTGAAGAGGGGAATCCCCGGCCGCGGGGCCGGGTCTCGAGGAGAACGCATGCAGTACCGAAGCGGCCGCCTGGCGAAGCTCGCCGCCGGCGCCATGGTGATCAGCCTGATCGCCGGCGCCTGCAGCAGCTCGGGCTCGGCGACCAACGCCCCGGGCAGCGGCGGCGCGAGCCAGGCCGCCAAGACCTACAAGATCGGCTACTCGAACGGCGGCGGCGTGGGCAACGGCTTCCGCGAAGAGCAGATGTGCACCGCCCGCGCCGAGGCGAAGACCTCGGGCCAGGTCTCGACGATCACGGTCACCAGCCGCAACACCGACGCGGCCGGCCAGCTCCAGGACATCCGTGACCTGATCGCCAAGGGCGTCAACGCCATCGTCTTCAACCCGAACGATCCCAAGGCCCTGAACCCGGCCCTCGCCGAGGCGCACCAGGCCGGCATCGTGACCGTCGCGGTCGACGCGTACGTCACCGACCCGAACACGTACAACCTGTACAACAACCAGGTCCAGTACGCGTACCTCGGCGCCAAGTGGCTGTTCGAGCAGCTCGGCGGCCAGGGCACCGTCTACTACATGCGCGGCCTGGCCGGCCATCCGGCCGACACCGACCGCGACAAGGGCTTCAAGAAGGCCCTCGCCGAGTACCCGGGCATCAAGGTCCTCCCGAACGCCGACGGCGTCGCCACCGGCTGGGATCCGGCCACCGCCACCAAGCTCATCAACGACTTCATCGCCAGCGGCCAGTACGACACCATCCAGGGCATCTGGACGTCCGGCATGGACTCGATGGTCGTCGACGCGATCAAGGCCGCCAACAAGAAGTTCGTGCCGATCGTCGGCGCCGACCTCGGCGCCTTCGTCAAGCAGCTCCTCGACCCGGTCGGCTATCCCGGCCTGAAGGGCGCGGCCGTCACCAACACGGCCGCCGTCGGCGGCGCCGGCGTCACCCTGGCCCTCCAGCTCCTCAACGGCCAGAAGGTCGCCACGGACTCGTCGGCCAGCCAGCCGAACACCGTCCTCCTCAAGCCTGTCGTCGCCGACAACCTGAGCGACGCCGGCAAGAACACCCTGAAGTCCTGGCAGTCCGTCCCCGGCCTCAACCCGACGTGGCCGCTCGGCATCCAGATCCAGGATTGGACGCACTACACCCCCGACCAGGCGATCGCCTGCAAGGGCCCGGGCGAGTAGGCCCGATCGAGCGCGGGGGGTGCCGGCTCGCTGGCACCCCCCGTCCAACCCCTCCAGCGATGGACCGATGACGCTCACGACCACCGACCTGCTCCTCGAGGCGACCGGGATCTCCAAGCAGTACGGGGCTGTCGCCGCCCTCAAGTCCGCCTCCCTGGCGGTGCGCCCGGGCGAGGTCCACGCGCTCATGGGCGCCAACGGCGCCGGCAAGAGCACGCTCGTCAAGATCCTCACCGGCGCCGTCCACCCGGACAGCGGCACGATCGCCGTCCGTGGCCGGCCGCGGACCGTCCACTCGCCGTCCGAGGCACGCAAGGGCGGCCTCGTCTGCGTCTACCAGGAACCCTCGCTCATCCCGGACCTCGACCTGCGGGCGAACCTGCGCCTGACCGAGACGCCCCTCGAGCCGTTCCGCCACTGGCTGCACGAGCTCGGGCTGGAGGACCTCGACCTGTCGAGCCTGGCCCGCCGCGTGCCGCTGGCCTCGCTCCGGATCGTCGACCTCGCCCGCGCGCTGGCCATCGACCCCGACGTGCTCATGCTCGACGAGATGACCGCGGCCCTGCCCGCGAACCTCACCGAGCGCGTCCTGGACGCGGTGGGCCGGACCCGGGGCGGCGAGCGCTGCGTCGTCTTCATCTCCCACCGGCTGATCGAGATCGCCGCGGTCTGCGACCGGGCGACCGTCCTCCGGGAGGGCGAGACCGTCGGCGTCGTCGACGTCAACGCCGGCTCGGAGGAGCGGATCGTCGAGCTCATGCTCGGCCAGTCGGTCGACCAGATGTCAGCCACCACCGCCCACCCCGTCCGGGACCGAACGACCCAGGCGACCCCCCGCCTCGAGGTGCGGGGCGTGAGCGCCCGGACCAAGCTGCACGACGTGTCGTTCGAGCTGTATCCGGGCGAGGTGCTCGGCGTCGTCGCCCTCGAGGGCCAGGGCCAGGACGAGCTGTTCGACATCCTCGCCGGCTCGGAGCGACCGACCGCCGGCCAGCTCCTGGTGGACGGCCGCGAGGTCTCGCTCCGCCACCCGGCGGACGCCATCCGGGCCGGTCTCGTCTACGTCCCTGCCGACCGGGCCGAGGCGCTCCTGATGCAGCGCTCGGTCCGCGAGAACATCGCCATGCCGTTCACGACCCGCCTCCGCTCGTGGGGCCTCATCGACCTGCCGGTCGAGAAGCAGCGTGTGGACGCCGCGATCGCCTCGCTCCAGATCGACACGCGAGCCCAGGGCGAGGTGCGTCGACTGTCCGGCGGCAACCAGCAGAAGGTGACGATCGCCCGCTGGGTCGCGGGCGGTGTCCGGACCATGCTCTGCTTCGACCCGACGCGAGGCATCGACATCCGGACGAAGCAGCAGATCTACCGCCTCCTGCGCGACCTGGCGGACGGCGGGGCGGCGGTCCTCCTCTATACGTCCGAGCTCAAGGAGGTCCAGCTGGCCTGCGACCGGGCCGTGGTCCTGTTCGGCGGCCAGGTCGTCGCGGAGCTTGCCGCCACCGAGGCGGACGAGCCCGCCCTCCTGCGGGCCGCCTACAACCTGCGGTCGGAGGCGCCGCTTCCCGAGGACGTCGCCGCGGCCATCGTGGCCCAGGAGGCGTCGGGCGGCACACCCGACGCTGGCGCGACCCGGCAGCCGGAGATCCTCGCATGACCGCCGTCGCCCTCGCCGTCCGCTCACGACCCCTCGACACGGTGGGCAGCTGGCTCCGCCGCAACGCCTGGACGATGGGCCTCATCGGCCTGCTCGCCGCGCTCCTGGTCTTCACCAAGGCCAGCAACCCGAATTACGGGGCGATCGGCCTGCAGGGCCTCGCCATCTCGGTCCTCCCGCTCGCCCTCGCCGCGGTCGCCCAGGCGATCGTCGTCATCGCCGGCGGCATCGACCTCTCGATCGGGGCCATGATGGCCTTCACGAACGTCACGGCCGCCGTGCTGATGGAGAACAGCGGCGAGCAGGCCGCGGTCGCCATCGCCATCGCCATCGTCGTGATGGGCATCGTCCTCGGGCTCATCAACGGCGGCCTCGTCGTCCTGACCCGCGTCCCGGACATCGTGGTCACCCTGGCCATGTCGTTCGTCTGGGCTGGCAGCGCCCTCCTGGTCCTCGAGACGCCGGGCGGGGGCGCGCCGCAGTGGCTCATGAACCTCGTCATCGGCCCGTTCTTCAACGAGTGGATCCCCAAGGCGGCGGTGGTCCTGCTCGCCCTCGTGGCGGTCGTCTGGTTCCCCCTTCGCCGGGCCCGCCTGGGGCTGACGCTGTACGCCATCGGCGGGAACCCGCTCGCGGCCTTCCGCAGCGGGGTCGCGGTCGGTCGGACCAAGATCCTGGCCTACGGCCTGATGGGCCTCTTCGCCGGGCTCGCCGGCCTGTCGCTGTCCGCGAGCACGGGCGTCGGGACGCCGGTCCCGGGGCCCTACACCCTGATGAGCGTGGCCGCCATCGTCCTCGGCGGGGTCAGCCTGGCCGGCGGCCGGGGCGGCGTCTTCGGCCCGATCCTGGCGGTCGTGATCCTGCAGCTCATCCGGACCGACATGACGCTGCTCGGCGTCGACACCAACGCTGCGACCGTCGCCCAGGGGCTCATCCTCATCGGCGTCGTGATGGTCGGCAGTGTCATCCAGCTCTGGAGGGCGCGGTCATGACCGGCGTCGCCGACACCGCGACGGTTCGGAGCACGTACCTGACCGCGGCCGGCTGGCGGAGCCTGTTCCGCGACCGGCCGATGATCCCGCTGCTGATCCTCCTGGCCCTCCTCGTCGGCGCCAGCCAGCTCGTCCGGCCGGGCATCGTCACGGTCAACTGGGTGAGCGTCATCCTGCGCCAGGCCATCCCCCTGGCGATCCTCGCCGCCTGCCAGACGCTCACCATGCTCACCGGCGGCATCGACCTGTCGGTGGCCGCCGTGGCCTCGATGGCCGGTTTCGTGGTCGCCTCGCTCGTCGGGACGATGCCCGTCCCGGAGGCGATCGCGATCGCCCTCGTCTGCGCCGCGCTGGCCGGGCTGGCGACGGGCATCGGCGTCGGCGTGTTCCGGGTCCACCCCCTGATCATGACCCTCGGCATGAGCCTGGTCGTCCTGGGCCTGGCCAACTACTGGCAGATCCAGACGGCCAAGACCTCGTCGGGCGTCACGACCGTCTTCCGCCAGCTCGGCTCCCAGGCCTGGGCGGACATGCTGCCGTACAGCCTGCTCATCTTCGCGCCGCTCGCCGCGGCGGTCCTCATCGGGCTGCGGCGGACGGGCTACGGCCGGCTGCTCTACGCGATCGGTGACAACCCGGTCGCGGCCCGCCTCTCCGGCGCCCGGTCGTGGCAGATCCTCGTCGCCCTGTACGTCATCTCCGCCGTCCTGGCGGCGATCGCCGGCTTCCTCTACTCGGGCTACACGAACATCGCCAGCGTCTCGCTCGTCGACCCGGATCTCCTGCCGTCGGTCGCGGCGGCGGTCATCGGCGGGACCTCGATCATGGGCGGTCGGGGTGGCTACGGCGGGACGATCGTCGGGGCGATCATCCTCACCGTCATCACCTCGCTGCTCCAGTCGCTGGGCTACCCCGAGGCGGTCAACCAGATCCTCTTCGGGGCGATCATCGTCGGCGTCGCCGCCGCCTACAACCGCGTCACTGCCGAGAGCTGAGCGAGGCGAGGCCGGGGTGAGGGGATGACGTCGAGCGGGTCGAGCCGGCACCTCGGG
Organism: Candidatus Limnocylindrales bacterium; assembly: GCA_036392215.1. Classification (GTDB taxonomy): domain Bacteria; phylum Chloroflexota; class Limnocylindria; order Limnocylindrales; family CSP1-4; genus JAJYJO01. Next base: position 32,159 of record DASVYJ010000101.1, read on the forward strand.
CTGGATCTCGGCGGGACGAACCTCAAGTGGGCGGTCGTCGAGCGGGCGCCCGACGGCTGGCGGCGGCTCGATGCCGGGCAGGTCCCGACGATCGGCGACCAGGGCCCTGCCGTCCTCGTGCGCCAGCTCGCCGACGTGGCCCGGGCGGCCGTGGCGGCCTGGACACCCGTCCGCTCCATCGGCATCGGCGTGCCCGGCCTGTACGACCCCGTCGGCGGGACGACCCGCTTCCTCGTCAACGTGCCCGGCGACTGGGAGGGCGTCCCTGTCGCCGGCCCGATCGGCGAGGCGCTCGGGCTGCCCTGCTTCCTGGTCAACGACGCGCGGGCGTTCACCCTGGCCGAGATGCGCCTCGGCGCCGGGCGTGGCGCGGCCTCGATGATCGCCCTGACGCTCGGCACGGGCGTCGGCGGTGGCATCGCCATCGACGGCCGGGTCATCCAGGGCCACGATGGGACGGCGGGCGAGATCGGCCACCAGGTCATCGACCCGGACGGGCCGCCCTGCGGCTGCGGCAACCATGGCTGCCTCGAGGCGTTCGCCCGGGCCGACCGGATCGCCGAGGGCTGCGGGACGTCGACCGTGGCGGAGGCGGTAGCGCGCGCCGCGGCGGGCGACGAGCGGGCTCGGGCTGGCCTCGAGCGGGCGGGACGCTCGCTCGCCATCGGCATCGCCAACATGATCACGGTCCTGACCCCCGACCGCGTCGTGCTGGGCGGCGGCGTGGCGGCGGCCGGCGAGGCGCTCTTCGGTCCGCTGCGGGCCGAGCTGGCGCGCCGCGTCCGGACGACCTCGCTCGCCGAGGTCGAGCTGGTCACGGCCGAGCTCGGCATCTGGGCCGGGGCGGTGGGGGCGGCCGTCCACGGGGCGGAGCGCGCCGCCGCGGCGAGCGCGGCGAGCCGGGCGGGCGAGGTCACGGCCGCGGCCGGCGCGCTCCCTGCGGCCGTCGCCCAGCAGGGCCGGCCGTGATCACCGACCGCTACCTGCCCCGCTACCGGCGCATCGAGCAGGCGCTCCGCGAGCGGATCGCGACGCTCCGGCCCGGCGACGCGCTGCCCTCGGACGCGGAGCTGTGCGAGCAGTTCGGGGTGAGCCGTATGACCGCCCGGAACGCCATGGAGCGCCTGCGCGAGGAGGGTCTCATCCGCCGCGAGTCCGGCCGCGGCAGCTTCGTCGCCGAACCGCCCTCCCACCGCCGGGCGAACAGCCTGCTCAACTTCAGCCGCGAGATGCGCCGCCAGGGCCGGGTGCCGAGCTCGCGACTGTTGGCCCGCCTCGTCCGACCGGCCACACCCGACGAGGCGGCCGCGCTCGACCTGCCGCCCGGCGGCGACGTCGTCGAGCTGCACCGCCTGCGCCTCGCCGACGAACGGCCGATGGCCATCGAGCGGACCGTCCTCCACGGCCGCTGCGCCCAGGTCATCCTCGACGTCGACCTCGAGGCGGGCTCGCTCCACCAGGTCCTCATCGACGCAGGGTTCGTCCCGACGCGCGGCGAGGCGACGATCCGGGCGGAAGTCGCCGGGCCCGCCGACGCGTCGCTGCTCGCCCTCGCCGAGGGGCAGCCCCTGCTCGTCGAGCGGCGCCTCATCCGCGACCAGCGAGGCCGGCCGCTCGAGGCGACCGAGTCCCGCTACCCGGCGGAGCGCTACGCGCTCCAGGTGGCCTTCGAGGTCCAGCAGGTCACCGCCGTCGACGGCCACCGTTGAGCGTGGTGGCGGCGACCTCGCGGGAGCGCGTGCGTGCCGCGCTGGCCCACCGCGAGCCGGACCGGCCGCCGCGCGACCTCGGCGGCTCGCGAACGAGCGGGATCCACGTCGACGCGTACCGGCGCCTCGTGGCCTACCTCGGCCTGCCCGAGCGGGAGGTCGGCGTGGCCGACTTCTCGCAGCGCCTCGCCCGGATCGACGGCGACGTCGCCGACCTGCTCGGCCTGGACGTCCGCGGTGTCGAGCCGCGGCCGGGGGCGGGCTACGCGCGCGACGTCGTCGACGACGGCGAGTACGTCGCGTACATCGACGAGTGGGGCGTCCGGCGCCGGATGCCCCGGGATGGGTTCTTCTTCGATCCGGCGAGCGCGCCGCTGGCCGGCGAGATCGCGCCGGCCGCGCTCGACGAGTTCCACTGGCCCGACGCGAGCGACCCGGCTCGGGTCGCCGGGATGGCCGACGAGGCGCGGCGGATCGCGTCCGAGGAGGGTCGCGCCGTCTACGTCGGCTCCGTCTGCGCCGGGCTGACCGAGATGCTCTTCCGCCTCCGGGGCTTCGAGGACGGCTACCTGGACCTCGCCGCCGACCCCGCCCTCGCCCGGCGGCTGATGGAGCGGATCCTCGAGCTCAAGCTCGCCTACTGGGAGCGGCTGCTGCCGCTCCTCGGCGACGCCGTCGACATCGTCGGCGAGGCGGACGACCTGGGCGGCCAGGACCGGCCGCTCTTCTCGCCCCGGACGTACCGCCAGCTCGTCAAGCCGCTCCAGGCCGAGCTCTTCTCGTTCATCCACGCTCGGACCTCGGCGCGGGTCTTCCTCCACACCTGCGGAGCCGTCCGGGAGCTGCTGCCGGACCTCGTCGAGATCGGGGTCGAGGTCCTCAATCCGGTCCAGGTCTCCGCGACCGGGATGGACTCGGCCGGGCTGAAGGCGGACTTCGGGCGCGACCTCGTCTTCTGGGGCGGCGGCGTGGACACCCAACGGGTCCTCGGCAGCGGGACGCCGGACGAGGTCCGGGCCGAGGTGCGGCGACGCCTGGTGGACCTTGCGCCCGGCGGCGGGTTCGTCTTCGCCGCCGTCCACAACATCCAGGCGAACGTCCCGGCGGCGAACGTGGCGGCGGCCTTCGACACCCTCCGCGAGGCCGCCGGCGAACCCGCCCTGCCTCGCGCCGCCGGCTCACCGTCGCCGGCCGCCACCGGCTGACGGTCGCCCCCGGCCAGCCGGCTGACCTGCCGCGCCGCGCCCGTCCGCTCCGATCGACGGCCCAGCCGACGGGTCCGTCTGCGAGCGCACTGCGAGAGCGCGGCCCTCCGGCGGAAGCCCGGCGCGAGCCGGGCCGGCGCATCCTGCGCCCGACGGGCGGGTCTCGCCCGCTCGATAGCGACGGAGGTGCGGTGGCCGAATGGCGGTCGACGGGCACGCCGTGCCCGATCGACGAGACCGGCATCGACCTGGCGAAGTGCGCGGCCTGCCGCTTCTTCCGTGGCGCGACGACGCTGAGCGCCGGGCCGCCGCCCCTCGTCCACGGGAGCCGCTGGACGATGCACTGCAACTGGCCGCGCAATGGGCTCGAGCTGGCGCGTGTCCCGCTCCCGGAGTGGGCGGAGAGCCTCGACATCTGACCGGCCCGCCCGCGCGCCCGCGCCGGACCGGCCTCGGCGAGGCCCGGACGCCTACCATTGGGACCCATGGACCGCCCCGTCACGTCCCCCGCCGCCTCCGCATCGGGCCCGGCGGCGCCCCCCGACTCGCCAGCCGCGGCCCCGGCGCCCCCGGACCCCGCCGAGCCACCCTCGCCGGCCTCCGACTCGCCGACCTCGGCCCCCGCTCCCGCCTCCGACGAAGCGATCCCGACCTTCCTGTTGCGGAACGTCGCCCGTTACGAAGAGGGCGTCGTGTCGATCCTCGACCGCCGCCGCTACCCCTTCGAGGTGGCCTGGGTCGCCTGTCCGACCCACGAGGACGTGGCCCGGGCCATCGAGGCGATGGTCACCCAGAGCCTGGGGCCCGGCCTCTGCGCCGGGTACGCCATGGTCCAGGCGGCGCGCGAGGCGCGCGACCGCGGCGCCGGGTTCCGGCCGGCCCTGGACGCCGCTGCCGCCCGGCTCGTCGCGACCAGGCCCACCAACGCCGACATCCGGCTCACGGTCGCGGCGATGCTCGCCGCCGTCGAGGATGTCGCCGATCCCGCCGACGGGGAACGCATCCTGCTCGGGGCGATCGAGCGGCGCTGGGCGGACGCCCACGAGCACTACCGGACGGTGGGCCGCTTCGGCGCCGCGCTGCTGCACGACGGCGACACGGTGCTGACCCACTGCTGGGGCGAGAGCGGCCTCGTCTACACGCTCCACGCCGCGGTCCAGGCCGGCAAGCGGCTGGCCGTCGTCTGCACCGAGACGCGGCCGTACCTCCAGGGCGCCCGCCTCACCGCCGACGCGGTCGCGGATCTCGGCCTGCCGGTCACCGTCGTGACCGACGGAATGCCGGCGAGCCTCATGGACGCCGGGCGGATCCAGGTCTTCATCAGCGGCGCGGACCGGGTGACGATGGACGGCCACGTCGTGAACAAGGTGGGGACCCTGCCGCTCGCCATCGCCGCGGCCCGCTTCGGCGTGCCGTACTACCCGCTCTGCGAGGGGCCCGACCCGGCGGCTCGCGGCCGCGCCGACGTCGTGATCGAGGAACGCGACCCGGCCGAGGTGCTGCACTGCCTGGGCGTCCGCACCGCGACCGAGAAGGCGCAGGGCTACTACCCCGCCTTCGACGTGACCCCGCCGGATCTCGTGGCGGGCGTCGTCACGGACCGCGGCGTCTTCGCCGCCGACCGCCTGGCCGACTACTTCGGCGGCTGACGGAGCGCTCGGTCGGCCGCCCAGGCCGGCGCCGACCCGGGTCTGCGGTCAGCCGAAGACGCCGAGGGCGTACTCCCGGCGGGCGAGCAGCTGCAGGGCGATCGGCGTCTCCTGCCGCACCTGGCTCCAGCCGTGGGGCAGGGCCGCCGGGACGACGATGTGGGGCACGCCGAGCTGGCCGAGGAGGGCGGCGAACGAGGCCGTCTCCGGCCCGTAGAACGACTGAGCCGCGTCGGCGACGAGGATGAAGTCGAGGCCGCGGCGCACTCCGGCCGTCAGGCGGGAGATGGCGACGCTCGGGGAGTCGGCTGCCAGCAGGGCCTGCTGGCCGCCGAACGGGACCGCCGACGCGCCGCCGACGATGCCGGCCTGGAAGTAGCCGGAGAAGCTGATCTCGGACCCGAAGACCGAGGGGTGGTGGATCGCCAGGATGGCCGCGCAGTAACCGCCCTGGGACATGCCCATGATCGCCCGGGCCGCGGGCTCGGCGATCGTCCGGAAGTGGGCGTCGAGGTAGGCGGGCACCGTCTCGCCCACGTAACGGTCCATCCACTGGCGCCCGTCGGCCGAGTCCGCGCACTCGCTGTCCGGGTACGGCCCCCCGAACGAGTCGATGAAGACGACGATCGAGGCCGGGATCGTTCCCTGGTCGATGAGCGTGTCGAGGGTCACCTTCGCGTTCGTCGCGCCATCCCAGAGCGAGTACGGCGTCGGAGCCTCGTAGATGACGGGGTAGCGCCGGGTGCCCGTGCCGTAGCCCGGCGGCAGGTAGACGGTCAGGGCCGCGCTCCCGCCGCCGGTCCACGGTCCGGGCAGGGCGAGCTGGACGAGACTGCCTGGCCCCGACGGCCGCCAGGCGAGCCACGGTCGGGGGCCCCCGAGGGGCAGCGAGACCGGTGCTCCGCCGCGCGGCCCGGGCGTGCTGCTCGGGCTCGGAGAGCCGTCGGGCGAGGCCGTGGGCCCGCTGGAGGCCGACGGTCCGGGCGAAGCGTCGGGCGAGGGGAGCAGGCCGCCGAGGTCCGTCGGGGCCCCGCCGTCGCTCAGGCCGACCTGGGCCGGGCCACCGTGGAGCATCAGCGAATCCGGGGCGTAGTCGAGCAGCGCGCCGATCGTCGGGACGGTGACCGCGACCAGCGCGACGACGAGAACGGTCGCCGCGGGTCGGGCCAGCCGGCGCGGTCCCAGCCGGCGCTCCCGAACGGCGTCACGGACCGCCATGAGCGCCGCGCCGAGCCGCCGGCGGACGGGACGGGCGAGCGTCGCGGCCGCCCAGCCAGCGCCGAGGGCGCTGCAGACGAGGGCGACGAGCGTGAGCAGCCAGCCGCCCGCGTCGAACGACCCGTTCGTCCCGGTCGCCACGAGCGCGTCGGCCGTCTCCCGCCAGAACGTGCCCGCGTACACCGCAGCCGCGCCGATCGCGCCGGCGAGCGCGGCGGCCAGGAACGCATCGGCGACCAGCGTCGCGGCGGCGGTCCCCGCGGCGCCGATGAGGAGGGCCGAGATGAGGCGGGCCCGGTCGGGGTCGAAGCCCATGATGACGAGCGTCGCGTCCGACCCGGCGAGCCAGCCGCCGGCGACGGCGGCGCCGACGACGAGCCAGGCGACGAGGACCGCGGCCGCGCCCCGCCGGAGGGTCGCCGGCGGTCGCAGTCGAGCGACGGGCCAGGCGCCCGCCTGTGGCTCGGCGGTATCGCGTCGGGCGGCGCGCCGCGGTACGAGGCGGATCACGAACCGACCTCCGCCGGCGCAGGCACGGCCCCCTCGGCAGGGTCGAGCAGGCCGGTGGCGGAGCGGCCGCGAGCCCCGGCGCGGACGTGCAGCCGGAGCAGGGCGAGGGTCATCCCCGGCAGCGCCCACCAGGACGGCACGGCGCCGAAGCGCGGCTCCCAGCGCGGATCGAACTTGCCCTTGAAGAAGGCTAGGCCGCGGACGTCGTACCACGGCCGGACGAGGCGAGCCACGGCGGCGAGGAGCCGCTCGGCGTGCGAGGTGGGCCCCGGGGCGGGTCCCGCCAGCGGGGCGAGGCCGAGCGACAGCGTCGGCGCGCCGCGGTCGCGGAGGGCGAGGGCTGCGGCCGCGATGCACGACTCGAGCGCGCCCGGCGTCGCGCCCGGGAGGCGCCGCATGAGGTCGAGGACCCAGCCGCCGCGCGCGCCCGTCGGCCGGAAGGTGGCGAAGGCGATCGGCGTCCCCGCGGCGTCCGTCGCGACGGCCAGGGGCAGGCTCGCCAGCGCGTCCGGATCGAGGCTCCCGATGCTGAAGCCGAGCCGCGGCATGGCCCGTCGCCGCCAGCCGCGGTCGACCTCGACGAGGGCCGGCAGCAACGAGGCCGTCTCGCCGCCGAGTCCGTCCGGGAACCAGCGCACGGCGATGCCGCCCCGCCGCGCCCGGGCGATGGTGTGCCGCAGGTTCGCCCGCGGCCCGCCGGCCAGGTCGAACGAGGGCAGATCGACGATCGCCTCCGCGCCCACCCGGAAGATGCGGTAGCCGGCCGCCACGAGGGCCGGCCGCAACGCTGCCGACGCCTGGTAGACCACGGCGAGCCGGTCGAGCGCGCGGCTGCGGTCGAGGAATGCCGTCAGGGCGCGGTCGAGGGTCCGCGCCTCGGCGATCGGGTCGCCCAGGACGACCGCCGTCCGGCCGGCCAGGCCGTAGACGACGCAGGCGTCGAGGTCGGGCGGACAGAAGGTCGCCTTGTCCTCGCCCAGCTGGAACGGCAGCAGAGCGCCCTGCCCGTGGACGCGAGCGATGTCCCGGGCCCGGCTGCGCACGGACGGGTCGGCCGGCGGCTCGGGGATCCGGCCCAGCACGCCGAGGGCGGCGAGGGCGACCGGCAGCCGGGCGGCGACGAGCAGCACCGTCACGAGGCCGCCCCGCGAGGCGACGTGGAGGATCGAGGCCGCCGTGTCATCATCGACGCCGAACATGTCGCCGAGCGCGGCGGTCGCCCGCGACAGGATGCTCAGCGGCGCCGGCCAGGACCCGGTCGCCGCCAGCACGAGCGCCGTCTCGGCGGCGACGGCGAGCGCGCCGACGGCCAGCAGGCCGACCAGCCACGGCCGCCAGCTCGCCCGCGTCTCGATCCGGTAGCGGCCGCGGTCCGCGACGAGGACGGCCAGGGCGCCGCCGATGGCGATGCTCTCGAGCGGGTCGGCCAGCAGGCTGGACTGGGCGAACAGGGCCAGGGCGAACGTGGCGACCGCGAACCACCAGGAGACGTGCTTGCCCCGCAGCAGCCCGAGGGCGACGGCCCAGAAGCCGACGGCCGAGAGGGCCAGCAGGAGCGGGTCGGCCGCGGGTCCCACCGACGGCGTCAGCCGGTCCAGCCAGGCGGCCCGGAGCTGCGGCGCGACGAGTCGGAGGGCGCTGGCGAGGGCCGCCAGGGCGAGCAGGAGGGCAGGCAGCCGCTCGACGGACAGCCGCCGGACGCGGTGGCGGAGCGGCTGTGCCAGCCGGGTCAGGCGGGACGGCCGCGGGCCGGCGTCGATCGTTCAGATCTCCTTCAGGCGGGGCTGGCAATGTCCGGGTCGAACGCCCGGACGCGGTCACGGTCGCCTGCCCCCTCCCGCGTCATGGTGGCGCACGCCCTCCAAGGCGCGGTGTCGGTCAGGTTAACTCTTCTCCACCGCGCGACCGCGCCCGAGACGAGGCGCGCCACGCGGCGCACGCGTGCGCGGGCGGGCGGGTCAAGCCTCGGCCGCCTTCCCGTCACCGAAGAGTCGCCGGAGGAGTCGCTCGACGCTGCCGGCGGGGTCGCGGACGTCGAAGCGGAGGCCCTCGCGACGCCACGATGGCATCATCGGGCCGTGGAAGCCCCCGAACTCGCCACCGACCGCCTCGTCCTGCGACCCGTGCGCCCGGCCGACCGCGGCCGCCTGGCCGAGATCCTCGCCGAGCCCGCCGTCGCCCGCTGGTGGGGACCCGGCAGCCTGGCCGAGGCGGTCGAGGACTTCTTCGCCCCGGACGTCACCGCGTTCGCGATCGAGGTGGACGGGCAGGTCGTCGGCTGCATCCAGTTCACCGAGGAGGAGGACCCGGACTACCGCCACGCCGGGATCGATCTGTTCCTCGACACAGAGCACCAGGGCCGCGGCCTCGGTCCCGAGGCGCTCCGGCTCCTGGCCCACTGGCTCTTCGCCGAGCGCGGCCACCACCGCCTGACCATCGACCCGGCGGCCGCCAACGAGCGCGCCATCCGCGCCTACGAGGCGGTCGGGTTCCGCCGCGTCGGCGTGATGCGGCGCTACGAGCGCGGCGCCGACGGGACCTGGCACGACGGGCTGCTCCTGGACCTGCTGGCGGACGAGCTCCGCTGACCCGGCCCGCGGGACGAGGCCGACAGCCCGCGACCTCGGCCGGAGGGCGCGTCCCGCGGCGGGGCGCGGCCCCTGTTCCCCGGCGCCCGGCTGTGGGACCATCTGGTCTCCTCCGGCCCGTCCCCGTGTCCCGCAGCCCGGAGGATCCCTAGGAGGCGCGCCGTGACAGAGCGCACGTCGGTCGCGACCAAGCCGGTCTGGGTCGACCTCTCGAGCCCCGACCCCGCGGCATCGCGCGAGTTCTACGCCAACCTCTTCGGCTGGGAGGTGACCGTCTCGCCTGACCCGCAGTACGGCGGGTACGCCTTGGCCAAGTCGAACGGCAAGGACGTCGCGGGCATCGGCCCCACCATGGCGCCGGATTCGCCGGCCGCCTGGCTCATCCACCTCGGCACCGACGACGTCGAGCGGGTCGCCCGCGACGTCGAGGCGGCCGGTGGCAGGATCATCGCCCCCGTGATGCAGGTCGGCGACCAGGGTCGGATGGCCGTCTTCCAGGACCCGACCGGGGCGTTCATCTCGGCCTGGGAGGCGGGCGCGATGAGCGGCTTCGCGGGCGGGGCCCCGAACGCCTTCGGCTGGGCTGAGCTGAGCGCCCGCGGCATCGACCGCGCGATCCCGTTCTACGAGCAGGTGTTCGGCTGGACCCACCGGACCAGCCCGATGGGCGAAGGCCAGCCGCCGTACATCGAGTTCCTGCTCGACGGCGAGAGCATCGCCGGCGGCCAGGAGATGCAGCCGATGGTCCCGGCCGAGGTGCCGAGCTACTGGCTGGCCTACTTCGCCGTGCAGGACGTGGACGGCACGTACCAGCGGGCGCTGGCGGCCGGGGCCCGCGAGATGCTGCCCCCGATGGACTTCCCCGGCGGGCGCTTCGGCATCGTCGGCGATCCCCAGGGCGCCGCCTTCGGCATCCTCCGGATGAACCCGCGCCCGGCCTGATCCCGCCTGAGCGCGGATACAGCAGCGGAGCGGCCCCCTCGAGTCGAGGGGGCCGCTCCACGTCCGGCGCTGGCGGACGCTACGGGGTGAACTTGCTGATCCGGGTGGCCCAGTCGCCGAGCGCCGAGCGGACGCCCGGTCCGTGGCTCGCCCCGCCACAGGTGCCCAGCAGGTTGTCGCCGGAGCCGCCGGCGAAGAACGGACCGCCCCAGGCGGTGTAGTCACAGGCCGCGGCGACGTACTCGCTGGCGATCCAGACCGCGCTGCCGTCGACGGCCGCCGCTCCGTAGTCGCCCCAGCGGGTCCGCGGCGGGTTCCCGACCTGGGCCTTGTACGAGGTGAAGCCGTCGTCCGTCGCCGCGCCCGATCCGCCGGGCACGTCGCCCCAGGCGCCGACGCCCACGATCGCGTCGATCGAGGCGTAGCCGGCGCTCGGGAACGTCGAGTCCCCGGTGTCGGTGAAGGCCATCACGCCGCGGCCGCTCGCAGTCACACCGATCGCGGGGTACGTGAAGTCATGGCCGGTCGCGCCGAGGTACCCCTGGAGGGCGACCTTCGCCGCGAGGGAGCCGGTCGAGACATCCGGCTTGACGATGTACCAGGCGACGCCCGCGCGCTGCGCCCCGCCGCCCGGGTTGACGGCGGTGTCGAGGGCGCCCCACAGCTTGCCGTTGGCGTACACGACCTGCTGCATCCGCGTGTCGTTCGAGTCCGGCCGCGAGATGACCTCGCTGCCAGGCGCGCCGACGAGCAGTCGCCAGCAACCGGTCTGCCCGTTGAAGAGCAGAGTGGTCGTGTCGTTGATGCAGTGGCCCTGCGGCGTCGTTGTCCCGGGCGCCGTTCCCGACTGCGGCTGCTGCTGCTTCGGCGGGATCGCGTACGTTCCGACCGGCAGGAGCCGGTTGCTCAGCGCCAGGGAGGGCGATGACGTGGCGAGGGACGACGTGTCGCTCAGAGCCCACACGACGAGCTGGTTCGAGGCGTAGGTCCCGCCGAAGCCGGCGACCGGATGGGTCGCCTCGTCCGCGGCGTTGGAGCTCAGGAAGTACTCGGTCCCGCCGGCGTTCAGGTCGAACGACGACGTGCCCGGCGACTGGGCCGGCCAGACCGTGAAGCCGGGCTGGGTCGAGCCGGCGTCGCTCGGGGCGTTGACCATGCCCGACGTGTCGATGTGGACCATCGTCACCGAGGCCGCGCCGGCGGCCAGCTGGGCCTTGGAGAGGGCGTAGATCTGGGCCCCGGCGAAGCCGTTGCAGCACCAGGGATAGGCGTTGGTCGTGACGTAGAAGCCGTTCGCGTCGGCCCCGATGTGCGGGTAGTCGCCGAGGTATGGGCCCGGGTTGGCGCCGCCGGTGTTCGTCCCGTCGTTGGTCACGTCCATCCGGTAGATGTTCCAACCGGCCGTCGGGTCGGCTGTCTGGCTGACCGCGATGTCGATGTGGTTGACCCTGGTGAAGGATCCGTTGGGATGCGTCTCGAGGGTCAGGACGACGAGGAAGAAGCGTTGCGTCGCCGCGTCGTAGAGGCAGCTCGGGTCGGTCACGAACTGCGCCCGGACGCCGGTCGAGCGGTTGATGGCCGGTGCGTAGCCGTAGAACGAGTTGAGGTCCACGGCATGGTTCACGTCGCGCGGGAAGCCCGCGACGATGTTCGTGGCGGTGTTGTCGGGCAGCAGGGACTGGCCGCTGCCGTTGAAGACGTTGAAGACGTCGTTGACCGCCTCGACGACATAGCCGCCGCCGACGCAGAGCCCCTGGTCCGGCGGCTCGACCGTGAACTGGTTGCCGCGCCGGGCGTAGCGCTGCTGGTAGAGGTTCAGGCCCTCGAACCCGGTGTTGAAGGTGGGGTTCGACTTCGCCTTCTGGCCGACGGCGATCGAGACGCCCTTGCCGCTGCCGCCGGACAGGCTCCGGTCGACGATCGATCCCGCATACGGCGCCGGCCCGGCGCTCGTGTCGAGCTGGTCCGGGAACTCGGCCTGGGTCGCGTCGGCGTCCCCGGACGGGGCCGCCTCCCCGGTCTGTGGCGAGGTGGTGCCGGCCAGGGCGACGGTGGTCGCCGACTGGGCTGCGGCCGCAACGCTGGCGACCGGCGTGATGGCGCCGGGCACGGCGCCGGCGACGACGAGGCAGAGGCCGGCGAGCGGGCCGAGACTCCTCCTGATCCGCATGCGTGACTCCCTCCTGCGATCGGGCATGGCACGCTCGGCGGACACGGTGGGCGGGGGCGGCGGGTCGGGGGCCTCGAGGACCAGGCGGGGTGACTCTGAGCCTGGCCTGGGACGCGCGACGGTGGGGCGGGTGGGCCGCGCCGAGCGTTGCCGCTCAACGGGGCCATGGTGGGCGAGGCGGCGTCCGGGCACCACCTGCTCGACCGGGTAGGCCGGTGTGGACAGCGGGCTGGGAACGGCGTCGTCCGTGTCGCCGGCCTGTCGCGCCCGCCCTGCCCGCCCGGCTACCCCTCGCCCTCGTAGGCGATCCGCAGGGCCTCCACGTCGAGCTTCCGCATCTCCAGCATCGCCTCCATCGCCCGCTGGCAGCCGGCCGGGTCCGGCCCGGCGAGGTAGTCGCCCAGCTGCCGCGGCACCACCTGCCACGAGAGCCCGAAGCGGTCCTTCAGCCAGCCGCACTGGCCGGGCTCCCCGCCGTCCGCCGTGAGCGCCGCCCAGTAGCGGTCCACCTCGGCCTGGTCCGCGCAGTCGATCTGGAACGAGACGGCCTCCGTGAACGGGAACTGTGGACCGCCGTTGATGCCGACGAACGGCTGTCCGGCCAGGGTGAAGCGGACGAGCAGGACGTCGCCGGCCTTCGTGCTCGGGTTGTCGGCCGGCGCCCGCGACACCTCGTCGAGGCTGCTGTCCGGGAAGAGGCGGACGTAGAACCGGGCGGCCTCCTCGGCCTGCCCGTCGAACCACAGGTTGGGGGTGATCTTCGACATCGGGGCCTCCTCCGGAGTTGCGGCGTCGGGGGAGCGTAGCCGGCCCGCCACCCGGCCGCCAGCAGCCCGCGCCGCCGGGGACTGGCGCCGCACGGGGTACCATCGAGCCAGGAGGTGCGTGCCGTGCCCGTGATCACCATCGCCCGCGAGTTCGGGGCCGGCGGCGCAGTCGTCGGGGCGATGCTGGCCGAGCGTCTGGGCATCCCGGTGGCCGACCGCGCCCTCATCGCCGAGGTCGCCCGGCGGACGGCCGTCCCGCCGGACGAGGTCGAGGCGGCGGACGAGCGACCCCGGCCCGTCGTCGACCGCCTGCTCCGCTCGCTGGCCGTCCTCGACTTCGGTGGGCTCAACTGGACGCCGGCGAGCTTCGAGGCGATGGCCGACACGCACGACGACGTGGTCGCCTTCACCGAGCAGGTGATCCGCGAGATCGCCCGTTCCGGCGACGCGATCATCGTCGGCCGGGGCGGCGTCTTCGTCCTGCGCGACCTGCCCCACGCGCTCCACGTCTTCCTCCGCGCCCCCGAGGCCGCGCGGCTGTCTGTCGTGCGGGAGCGGTTCGAGCTGGACGACGAGGCCGCGCGCCGTCGACTGCGCGAGGTGGAGGCCCAGCGCAACGCCTACATCCGCGAGGTGTACGGCCACGACCGGGACGATCCGGCGCTCTACGACCTGGTGATCGACACGGCGCGGCTCGGCTACGAGCGGACGGCCGCCGCGATCCTCGCTGCGTTGCCGACGCCCGGCACCGCCCGAGGCGCGACGGCCGGGAGCAGGGCCACGCCCTGACCGGCGACCGGCCGGCCCATCGGTCATGATTCGGGCCGATGGAGCCTGACGCCGCCGGCCCGACCTCCCTGGCCCCGCCGCTCGCCGAGGCCTCGCGCGGTCCTGTCGCCGGGACGGGCGCCGAGGTCGCCGACCAGCCGGCCATCCGGCCGGCCGTCACGCTCTGGCTGCTCTCGGCCGCCCACGCCGTCAACCACGCCCAGGCGGTCGTCCTGCCCCTCATCTACCTCCAGGTGACGATGGCCTTCGGGGTCGGCGTGGACACGATCGCCTTCCTGTCGGCGGCGGGCGCGTTCGTGGCCGGCGTCGTCCCGCTGACCTTCGCCGCGCTCTCCCGGCGCGTCTCGCGGCGCCGCCTGCTGGGAGTCGGCGGCCTGCTCTTCGGCGGTGGCTTCGTGGCCCAGGCCCTGGCGACCAGCTTCCCGGTCTTCGCGGCGGCCAACGTCATCTCCCGCGTCGGCGGCTCGCCGCAGCACCCCGTGGGCAACGGCCTGCTCGCCGAGCAGTACCCGCCCGAGCGGCGCGGTTTTGCGATCAGCGCCCACATCACCGGCGGGAACGTCGGGACGATCGTCGTTGCCGTCGTCGGGGCGCCGGTCATCGCCGCCTTCGGCTGGCAGGGGGCCGCCGTCCTCTTCGGCCTGCCGGCCATCGTCGCCGCCGTCGCCATCCTGCTCCTCGTCCGGGAGAGCGGCGCGGACCGCCGGGCGGCCGTCGCCCACGGCAGCGTCCTCGCCGCCTATCGGGCCGTCGTCCGCGACCGGGACCTGCGCTGGCTCTACCTGACCTCGATCCTGGGGGGCGGCGGCCGCGGCCTCGGCGTCGTCAACCTGTTCGCCCTGCTGTACCTGACCCAGGTCGTCGGCGTCGGCGAGCAGCTGAGCGGCGTGATGTACGGCGCGCTCATCGTCTTCTCGGTCCCGATGCCGCTCGTCGCCGGCTGGCTCTCGGACCGCCTCGGGCGCAAGCCGCTCATCGTCGGCGTCTACCTCGGCGGCGCCGTCGCGTTCGCCGTCTTCCTGCTGGCGGGCTCGAGCGTCGCGGGGCTGTGGCTCGGCATCGTCCTGATGGGCCTCTTCAGCTTCGCCGAGAGCCCCCAGCTGCAGGCGCTCCTGGCGGACCTCGCCCCGCCCTCGATCCGCGACGCCTCGTTCGCGGCCTACTACACCCTCGCCTTCGGCGTCGGCTCGCTGTGGGTCGCGGCCTACGGGGCGATCATCGGGGTCGCCGGCGAGCGGGCCGGGCTGCCGCTCGTCTTCGCGCTCATGGCCGTCGCCTTCCTGCTGGCCGCGCTCGGCACGCTGCCGATCCGCGACGAGGGTCGCCAGCGGGGCGCGTCCGGGGAGGCGCAGGTCAGGTCGAGCGGTCCTCGCTGAGGCGGACCGTGAGCTCGGACTCGGAGACGGGCTCGACCTCCAGCCGGAACCCGGAGGCGCCGGCGAGCTCGCGCAGCCCCTCGAGCAGCTCCCGCTGGCTGGAGGCCGCGCCGATGACGTCGATCGCCGTGACCCGGGCCGCGCTCGCGCGTCCGGCCTCGCCCTCGAAGCTGGCCCGCACGATGAGCCCCGCCCGTTCCGCCCGCAGCCCGAGGTGGAACGTCGCCCGCTCGGCGCCGGCCGCGGTCATCGCCTCGCCATCGCGGCGCGCGTCGCGGCGGGCCGCGGACCGGTCCCCCCGGTCGTCCGGTCCGTGCCCGCCGCGCGCGAGACCCCCGAGCGGCGTCACGTCCCCCGGACAGCGCGCCGCATCATCTCGAAGGCACGCTCGTGCTCGCCGGCGTCCGCCAGCAGGTCGGCATACTCGGCGAGGACCTCGCGGAGTCTTGCTGGCCGGCCCCACCGCTCGGCCAGCTCGGCCGCCCGCTCGTATCGCCCGAGCACCTCCGGCGTCGGACCCTCGCCGCGCCGCGCCCGGGCGAGGACGAGGCTCGCCTCGACCATGCCCTTCTGGTCGCCCGCCTGCTCCGCGAGGGCCAGCGCCTCGCCGGCGAGTCGCTCCGTCCCGTCCGGGTCGCCCTCGGCGAGGTGGACCTCCGCCTCCGCCTCCGCGACGTAGGCGAGCCAGCGCGTGTCGCGGAGGCGCACGAAGGTGGCCCTCGCCTCGGCGATCGCTTCGCGCGCCCGGCCCGGCTGGCCGATCGCGAGGTAGGAGCGGGCGAGCCCGTTCAGCAGGCCGGCCCACTCGTGCTCGAGCCCGGCCGCCCGCAGGAAGCCGAGGCCGGCCAGGGCGGCCCGAACGGCGGCCTCGTAGTCGCCCGTCTCGCGGTAGCTGTGGGCGAGGTCGAAGAGGTAGACGCCGCGGCGCCGAGCGTCGAGGTCCTCGACGAGGTCCCGGACCTCCTCCAGGTATGCCAGGGCGACTTCGTGCTCTCCATCCTGCGATGCCGTGCTGGAGAGCGCCATGAGGATCCGGGCCTGGAAGTCCGGCTCAACGCGCAAGCCTGCGCGGAGACGCTCGAGGACGGCCCGCAGCAGCGACGTCGCCTCCGCGCTGTTGCCCTGCTGGTACTCGCCGCAGGCGAGCCAGTAGTCGGCGAGCGCTCCCTGCTCCGGTCGCTGGGCCGCGGCGAACCGGTGGCTCGCCTCGGCGGCTGCCGCGACCGCGGCCGCGCCATGGTCCAGTCCGGCCTCGGCCTCGGCAAGCCCGAGCAGCAGCTCGGCCCGGGCCTCGCCATCGCCCTCGGCCTCGAGCAGAGCCGTGTAGGCGTCCGCGGCCGCCTGCCAATGGCCGCCGGCGAGCTCCATGTCGGCTGCCAGGCGACCCCAGTCGGCCGGCTCATCTTCCAGGAACCGACGGACGGGCAGCCCGAGGCGGCCGGCGATGAAGCTCAGGGCGAGCATCGACGGCCGACTCATCCCCGTCTCCAGGGCGCTGATGTACGCCTTCGTGTAGCGGGGGGCGGCGAGCTGCGCCTGGGTCAACCCGGCGGCCAGCCGGGCCTGACGGATCCGCCGACCGATGTCGGCCGCGAGCTCTCTTTGGCGCGTTGGCGGCGTCGTCCCGCTTTGGCGCGTTGGCGCCGTCGTCCCGCTTTGGCGCGTTGGCGCCGTCGTCCCGTCGCCGCGGCCCGCCGCCGCGCTCGTCGCCCCGTCGAGGCCCGTCGAGTTCGCCATCGAGCCGCTCCCACGCTGCGTGGCCTGCAGTGTACTCCTCGGTCGCGCCGCTGTTGACTCCTGCCAGCAACGTTCCTGGGTCGGTGCCGAGCCGTTCGGCCAGCAGGAGCAGCGCGCCGAGGGAAGGCAACGTCCGGCCGCGCTCGACCGCCGACACGTAGCTCTTCGTCAGCGGGAACCCGGCATCGCGCTGCGTGAGGTCGCGGCGGAGGCGGGCCTCGCGGATCCGACGGCCGAGGGTGAGGGCGACTGGCGAGCCCGCGCCCCGACCGCTGAGTACAGCAATACTTGACTTGCGCATGCGCCGAAGGGTAGCATCGCCCGCGTCTCGATGAGGGGCCGCGCAACGCCCCTCAGGCCCACGAGAGGAGCACTCCGATGCAGCGTCGCTTCCGGCTCGTCCGTTCCGTCGGGTTCGCCACCATCGTCGCCGCCGCACTCGCCCTGGTCAGCGTCGCGACGGCCCTCGCGGACAACACGCCGTTCCCGCACTGACCCTCGACCGGCGCGGCGCTTCGGGCCGCCTCACCGGGGCGCCTCTGATCGCAGCTGACGCCGTCGCCTCGAGTTTCCACCAGCGATCGAGCGACGCCTTCATCGCTCCGCTGGCACCGGCACAGGGACTAGGGCATCGTCGCCAGCGTCACGGGTCAGCCGACTTGTCGGTCGGCGCCTCGGGGGAGCATCTTGTGGCTCGGGTCAGGTCGGATCGGTTGACGGTCCCGAGCCCGGTCGATATCGGAGCACGGGTTGCATCGGCATCCGGTCGATGCCTCCGGGCCACTCGCGTCCGCCGTTCGCCCGCGTGACGGGCACGCGATCAAGCTGGACGAGGGTGAGGAGTGGAGCGGGAGACGGGATTCGAACCCGCGACATTCTGCTTGGGAAGCAGACACTCTGCCAGCTGAGTTACTCCCGCTCGAACCGGCCGAATCCTAGCGCACCGTGCGCCGCCGGTCTATCGGGTGATCGCGCTGCATCTCATCGACGCCTACGACGATGTGGAGACGCCGTGATGTGGGTGCGTGTGCCGAAGGGGCGGGTGGGGGACGGTCGGGCGCCGCTGTCCGGATCCTCACCGCCGGGTCATCAGGAAGCAGGCTGAGTGCGACGCGGGATCGGGGTCGGGCAGCCGCTCCGATCGTGAAGGCGGCGCCGAACAGGCTCGCCTCCTCGCCGGGCTCGATGACCGGGGGTGGTCTGGGCAGTGAGGCCGCAGTTGTTCGAGGACTGGCCGCGCCCATCGGCGCGACTGCGCGTTGGCCAGGTGGCCCTTCACTCGCACTCGCCTTGGACCGCGCGTTTGGTCGATGACTACCGCAGCGCCGCCGAGACCGAGCCGTTCATGGCGACGACACGACCGATGGCCCCGCCCCACCTTGATCGTCGCCTTGGGCTGGTCCCAGCGACCCGGCGGAAGG
>DASVYJ010000102.1:0-3216 GCA_036392215.1 Candidatus Limnocylindrales bacterium
GACTGCGTCTGCAGCTGGAAGCTCCACGCTCCGACCCTGCCGAGCGCCCGCCGCACCGCGGCCCGCTGGTCGCTCAAGCTCCCGCCCGACACGCCCGTCGTCGGCATGGCCTCATCTCCCGCTGCGAACGCTGGTCGAGAAGATGGTGGCACGGGTCGAGCGGGCCGGTGACGCGCGCGGGTCAGTTCGCCTCCTGGTGGCCGGTCCCGGGAGACGGTGAGCGTTCCGCGTCGAACAGGACCAGCCCGGTGACGAGAGCCGGCAGCGCGAAGCCGACGGTGGTCGCCACCAGCGCCGGGACGGCGCCCTCGCTGGACCGGCCTGGATCGGCCATGAACGCGACGCCGAGCGCCCCGCCGACGACCGCGAGCCCGCCGACGATGCCGAGCAGGAGCCGCCCCGCCTGCCGCGGCCGGATCGCGGCGAGGACGGTCACCGCCGCCAGCAGCGCGGCCGGGACGAAGAGGAACCAGCGGTAGCCGACGTCCTTCGGGTCGGACGACTCCCAGCCGGGTGGCGGCGAGAGGAAGGTCCAGCCGAGGAGCACGAACGTGAGGCAGCCGGCAGCGGCCAGGAGCACCCCTGGCGAGCGCCAGCGGACGGCGGGTCGCCCGTCGCGGACGGCCCCGAGGATGTGCCAGCCCACATACGCGATGGCGACCGCCACGAGGGCGGTCGACCCGAGCTGGAGCTGCTTGGCTTCCACCGGCGCCTCCTTGCCCGTCCGGCGCAGCGTCGCGCGGCGGCGCACGCGCCCGCAACCGGCGCCGCGTCACCGCCACGGTCGCCCCGCCGACACTCGACCTGACAGACGGAGGCCCGGGCCGGTCGCCCGGTCCGGTGCTCGCCGTGGGCTCCCGGTCAGCCCCGCTCGGACTCCTCGGTGCCGCGACGCCGCCCCGAGCGCCGCGGGTAGATCACCAGGATCCGCCCCGGTTCGTCGCCGACGTTCTGGACGTCGTGGGGGATCGTCGGGTCCCAGGCCAGGTAGTCGCCCGGCCCGAGCTCGGCGACGTGCTCGCCCTGGGTCAGCCGCCAGCTGCCGCTCAGCACGACGTGGTGCTCGTCGCCGGCGTGGGCGTGGATGCCGGTCCCCTGCCCGGCCGGCACGGCCGCTTCGAGGATGCACACGTCGCGCGATGTCCCGGCATCAACCTCGGTCAGCTCCACCCCCGACGCCGAGCGGGTCGTGGGCCGCTCGGTCCGCAGCACGATCCGCGGCGGGCTGGACGAGTCGAGGAGCAGCCAGGCGGCCGGCACCTCGAGCGCCTCGGCGATGGCGGCGAGCGCCTCGAGCGACGGCAGCGCCTTCTCGTTCTCGATCTGCGAGAGGTAGCCGACGTTGAGGCCGCTCCGCTCGCCGACCTGGGCCAGCGTCAGTCCGCGGCCCTGGCGCCAGCGCCGGACCTCCGGCCCGACCCGAAGGCTCCGCGGCGCGGCAGCCGCCGCGTCGACCGCGCCCCGGCCGTTCCCCGCCCGCTGGTCCGTCATGCCCGCTCGTCCGTCATGCCCCTTGACGCCTCCGCCACCTCGTGCCACCATTCGTGCCCTCGCCAAGCATCGTTGGCCTACAGCCAACAGTCAAGCGCCGGCTCGCCACGACGGCCCCGGTGCGTTCGAAAGGTCGCGTCCCATGCAGATCGAAGTCGTCGGTACCGGCAACGTCGGCAAGGCCCTCGGCAGCTCGCTCACCCGAGCCGGTCACACGGTCACCTTTGCTGCCCAGGACGTCGAGGGCACCCGCCAGGTCGCCGACGAGGTGGGCGCGGCGGCTTCGTCCAGCGTCGCGGACGGCGTCCGGACGGCCGAGGTCATCGTCCTGGCCGTGCCCGGTACCGCGGTCGAGGACGTCGCGCGTCAGCTCGGCAATGCCGCCAGCGGCAAGGTCGTGATCGACGTCACGAACCCGCTCGCGCCCGACATGTCGGGGCTGGCCAACGCCGGCGGCCCCTCGAATGCGGAGCGCCTCGCCGAGCTGCTGCCGGGGGCGAAGGTCGTCAAGGCCTTCAACACCCTCTTCGCATCGGCCCAGGCCGACCCCGACACGCACGGCGTCAAGCTCGACGCGCTCTACGCGACCGACGACGAGGATGCCGCCCGGACGACGGCCGACCTCGCCTCGGGCATGGGCTTCCGCCCCGTCCGCGTCGGGCCCCTCGCCGCCGCCCGCGAGCTCGAGGCGCTGGCCTGGCTGAACATCCGCCTCCAGATGGTCGCCGGCGGCGACTGGCGGACCGCCTTCGTGCTCGTCGGCGCGCCCTCCGGCAGCCAGGGCGCCTGACCATGGGTGAGCACGGGCCGGCCGCGTCGGTCGCGACGGGGCCGGCCGCGACCGAGGCGACTGCGCGTCTGCCGGTCCTCTACCTGGGCCACGGGGCGCCGCCGCTCCTCGACGACGAGCTCTGGATGGGCGAGCTGGCCGACTGGTCGGCCGCCCTCCCCCGCCCGAGCTCGGTCCTCATCGTCAGCGCCCACTGGCAGTCGGCGCCGATGGCGATCAGCTCGACCCACCAGGTCCCGCTCGTCTACGACTTCTACGGCTTCCCCGAGCGCTACTACCGGATGCGGTACGACGCTCCGGGCGCTCCGCAGCTCGCCGCGAAGGTCCGGGGACTGATGCCGCCCGGCGAGCCGGTCCTGGAGCGGGAGCAGCGCGGCCTCGACCACGGCGCATGGGTCCCCCTGATGGCGATGTACCCGGCGGCCGACGTCCCCGTCCTCCAGCTCTCGATGCCGGACCTCGACCCGGCGCACCTGTTCGAGCTCGGCCGCCGCCTCGCCCCGCTGCGGGACGAGGGGACGCTCATCGTCGGCAGCGGCTTCATGACCCACGGCCTGCCCTTCGTCCACGAGTACTTCATGGGCAAGCCGGGCGCGCCCGACTGGTCGAAGGAGTTCGACGCGTGGGCGGCCGAGGCCCTCCGCCGCGGCGACCTCGACACCCTCTTCGCATTCCGCGAGAAGGCCCCCGGGATGCCGTACGCGCACCCGACGGTCGAGCACTTCGCGCCGCTCTTCGTGACGCTCGGCGCGGCGGCGACGCCCGACCGCGAGCCGACGTTCACGATCGAGGGCTACTTCTACGGCCTCTCGAAGCGCTCGTTCGAGGCGGCCTGAGGCGATCCGCTTCGCCGGCGGTCCGAGCCGCACGGGCGCTGCGTTCGCCCGCGACGCTCACCCGGGGAACGTCATGTGCGAGCGGGCGGCGCTGCCGCG
>DASVYJ010000103.1:0-4320 GCA_036392215.1 Candidatus Limnocylindrales bacterium
CCGCTCGGGGTGCAGCTCATCCGCTAGTGCCGCGTGACCTTCCCGAAGGCGCGGCGACGCCGCGGCGGGAGACCACCGGGGCGTCCGTTTGTGGTTGAAGGCGGGACCCGGACCATCGGCACCAGCCCCTAGGCAGACCGGGCTGGGCGCGGACGCACCATCGCAAGCCACCCGGCAAGGGGTGACGGGGAGCATCGAGGCGCTCTCGCAGCCGCTTCGAGGTTCGCCATGGGACTCCCGCGACCGCCAGCGCTCCGTCGACGCGACCGTGACCGGGGCCTCGGCCAGGCGCTGACCGAATTCGCCCTGGTCCTGACCCCGCTGATGCTCATCTTCATGGGCATCCTCCAGTTCGGGCTCCTGTTCAGCTCCCAGCTCGGGCTCATCAACAGCACCCGCGAGGGGGCGCGCTACGGTGCGACCCTCTACACCGACGGGACGAACGCCTCGACGTCGGCGGCCCAGGTCCTCTGCTACACGCTCGGGATGGACTCGAGCGGCGCGGCCTGCTCGATCGGCGGGGTCGCCCAGGGCGGCACGCTGGGGCGGGCGATGCCCGGCTACAACAAGGCGAACGTCTGCCTGACGACGGGTGGCGTGTGCGGCAGCGCGGCCAGCACCGTCGGCTACTGCTACTACGCCAACCCCGACGGCACGACCTACTCGATGCGCCTCAACGTGAGCGTCGCCTACCGCCACCCGCTGATCGTGCCGATCATCTCCGGACTGATCGACGGCATCGATGGGGGCACGACGGACAACGCCCTCACGGCCACGACGAGCGAGCAGTTCCGGGTCGAGGGTCCGTCGCTGACGAGCGTCCCGGCGGGCATCAGCCGATGCACGTCGTGACGGCCAGCGGCGGCTCGGTTGCCCAGGCCGCTAGGGAGCGGAGCGGACAGCGCGGCCAGACCCTCGTCCTGTTCTCCCTGTTCGTCGTCGTGTTCCTCGGGGCGGCGGCCCTGACCATCGACTACGGCTCGTGGCTGTCGGCCCGGCGGAACTACCAGGCCGTCGCCGACTCGGCCGCCCTGGCCGGCTCGCACTACCTGGTGCCGCCCGATTCGGACAGCCCCGGCGCGTGCGGCTCGCGCCAGACCTGCGCCCGCTTCGACTCGTGGCGCTACCTCAACGAGCACCTGGGGCTCGGCCTGAGCGACGCACAGATCCTGGCGACGTACGCGAGCGTCGATTCCGGCGCCGCCGGGACCGCCGTCGGCGGCTACACCATCTGGGTCGACACCCCGCCGGGCAACGCCGGCTCGGCCTACCCGGGCTCCATCGGCGCCAACAACCGCGTCGTCTTCGTCCGCATCCAGTCAGACCAGCAGCCGTATTTCGCCCGGATCATGGGTCTCAACAGCGTCACGGTGCCGGCCTGGGCGACGGCGGGCACGTTCCCGAACCGCTTCGCCGTCATCACCCTCCGCCGGGGCAACGCCAGCGGGGCGATCGACAGCGGGCCGTCCAACGCCGGCGACATCCGGCTGGCCGGCAACACGACCGCCCTGAACGTGGTCAACGGCGACGTCGGCGGCAACTGGAGCATGGTCCTCAACTCGAACAACACGCTGCGGATGTACAGCACCCTCGGGACGAGCTACCAGCCGACGCCGTACCTCGAGGTGCCGACCTCCTGCGGCCAGTCCTGCTGGATGAACGGCCAGCTGACCGACCAGGCCGGCAACACCCTGTCAACCCAGTTCCCGCCGAACGGCGCGCTGCAGCTGCCGGGCTTCATCCAGGATCCCAACTATGCCCCGCCGCCGGAGCTCGCCTCCAACGCCCCGAACGGCCCGACCGCGCAGATCCCCGTTGGGGACGGCGGCGGCAGCCCGACGATCTCGACCGGGACGGTCGTCAACGACGCGGGCGGCAATCCGCTCACCTGCGCCGCCTCCTCGCCCCACCTGGGGCCCGGGACGTACAGCTCGATCATCGTCAAGAACGGCGGCTGCCTGATCCTCGACCCGGTCAACCGCTACAGCGACCCGACCAACCCGGCGACGGCGACACCGGTCAGCAGCGGCCAGCGGCCGGGCATCTTCTACGTCACCGGCACATTCGACCTCCAGCAGGGCGTGGTCGTCGGCGACGGCGTCACGGTCATCATCCGCCCGAGCGGGGCCTCGCAGCAGTTCACCCCGGGCTCGCACTCGATCCTGGACCTGAACACGGGCAAGGTCAGCGGCACGCCGCAGATCCTCGGCGGCTGGACCACGAAGGGCGCCTCGCCGTATGCCTGGAACGGCCTGGCCTGGGTCTACCAGTCGAGCCAGGAGTCGAACGCGGTCCGCTACGGCCGCGGCCTGGCGATGTACGTCCTCAAGCCGAGCCAGTACCAGGTCTCGCCCGCGGTCGACGCCAACACGACGGTGATCCAGGTGAACTCCGGCGCGGGGCTGGCCTGGAGCGGCATCACCTACGCCCCGCACGACAACGTCGCGATCGCCGGCCAGCCGAGCCACTCCGGCGTGGGCCAGCTGGTCTCCTGGACGTTCACCTTCAACGGCGGGACGGACGTGACCCAGACGTACGACGGGCCCGCCGTCGGCTACCCGATCCTCATCGAGCCCTGCGCGAGCGGCAACCAGGGGGCCTGCCAGTAAGCCTGGTCCCGCCGCGCATCGCTCATCCCTCGTCGGGGCCTGCGTCGCTCCCCAGCCGCGCAGGCCCCGACCCCTGTCGCGCGTCGCTCTCCCGCGCCTGCCCTGCCTGCTCTTGCCCCCGGCCGGCGTCAGAGGCGGTAGGCGTCCGGGCGGCGGTTCGCGAGGGCCGGGATCTGGGCGCGGACAGCCGCCACGCGATCGAGGTCGAGGTCCGCCACGACGACGCCCGGGCCGTCCGGGGCCTGGGCCAGGACCGTCCCCCACGGGTCGACGACGAGGCTGCGGCCGAAGGCGGGGATGGTCGCCCCGCCGCCCGACCCGGTCTGGGCCGGGGCGATGACGAAGGCCGCGTTCTCGATGGCCCGCGCCCGCAGCAGCACCTCCCAGTGATCGCGGCCGGTCCGCTCCGTGAAGTCCGCGGGCACGGTCAGGATCTCGGCGCCGGCCAGGGCGAGGCTCCGGTACAGCTCCGGGAAGCGGACGTCGTAGCAGATCGAGAGACCGAGGCGGACGGTGCCGCGGCCGCCGCTCCGTTCGAGCGTCGCGACCGAGACCGCCTCGCCCGGCGTCGCGCGCGCCGACTCCCGCGCCGACGGCCCGTCGCTCACGGCGATGTCGAACAGGTGGACCTTGCGGTACGTCGCCGAGATCGACCCGTCGGGCGCGAGCAGGACGGAGGTGAGGTACGGCCGATCGGGGTCGGGCGAGCGCTCGGCGAGACTGCCGAGGAGGAGCCACGCCCCGGCGTCGCGGGCGAGCTCGGCGAACGGCTCCGTCCGCGGGCCCGGGATCGGCGCGGCCGAAGCGCGCAGCCCGGCGGCCGGACCTCGGTAGAGGAACGTCTCGGGCAGGGCGACGAGCTCGGGGCCGGCCGCCAGCGCTCGCTCGACGAGGCCGCGGGCGCGCTCGAGGTTGGCCTCGACGTCGGGCCCGGCGTCGAGCTGGACCAGGGCGACGCGGAACGGTTCCATGGCGGTCTCCGGGCGGGTCGTGCGGCTGGAGGATGCCACGGCTCGGGGCCGGGGGCACGGCTCCGGGCCGGGCGCACGGCGGCGCTGTCCCTGTGGCGGCTCCGTCCGCCGCACCTCCCCTGCGCACCAGCGGTTCCATCCTCGACCGGTGGCGGTCGCGATGCGCAGCACCGTGCCCACGTTCGACCGAGGAGAGTCCGCCGGGGACGGGCTCGGGCACGGCGAACGGCGATCAAGGCACCCGCGCTGCGCATTCCGACGGAAGACCGTCGAGGATGTACAGCACGGTGCGCAGATCGCCTGGGATCGCGTCGCGGTCGGGCGCGGGCGGGCCGCCGGATCGCCGCACCGGCGCGTCGGACCGGCCACGGGACGGCAGGGCTGCTACAGCCCGAGGACGTCGCGGACGGTCTTGAGGCCCTCGACGACGTTCGCCACGTGCTCGTCGAACGGGATGCCGAGCTCATCGGCCCCGCGCGTCAGCTGGTCCCGCGGGACCTGCCGCGCGAACCCCTTGTCGCGCATCTTCTTCGTCACCGCCCGCGCGTCCACCTCGTCGAGCGAGCGGTTGGGCCGCACGTACGCCACGGCGATGACGAAGCCGGCCATCTCGTCGCAGGCGTAGACGGTCTTCGCCAGGAGGCTCGTCCGCGGGACGCCCGTGTGGTCCCCGTGGCCCAGGACCGCCTGGACCACTTCCTCGGGGTAGCCGCGCCGCCGCAGCTCCTCGGCGCCGCCCT
>DASVYJ010000104.1:0-55798 GCA_036392215.1 Candidatus Limnocylindrales bacterium
CCCCCCCACCCCCGCACCCGCCGACCGCCGCACCCAGCCAGGACCCGCGACCCGTGATCCAGACCGACCAGCCCGCCCACGCCCCGCACATCGTCATCGTCGGTGGCGGCGGCACCGGCGGAGCCCTGGCCCATGACCTCACCCTCCGCGGCGCTCGCGTCACCCTCGTCGAACGCGGCGAGATCACCTCCGGGACCACCGGCCGCCACCACGGCCTGCTCCACAGCGGCGCGCGCTACGCCGTGAAGGATCGCGAGTCGGCGGTCGAGTGCATCGAGGAGAACACGATCCTCCGCCGGATCTGCCCCGGCTCGTTCGAGCTCAACGACGGGCTGTTCGTGGCGGTCACGGATGAGGACGCCGACTACGCCCCGCAGTTCATCGAGTCGTGCCGGGCCTCCGAGATCCCCGTCCGCCGCCTCGAGCCCGCGGAGGCCCTGCGCCTGGAGCCGCTCCTCAATCCCGAGCTCCGGCTCGCCGTCCAGGTGCCCGACGGGACGATGGATGCGATGCGGATGCCGCTCCGCTTCTTCGCCACGGCCAAGGCCAACGGCGCGGTGATCAAGCCGTTCACGCTGGTGACCGGCCTGCTCGTCGAGAACGCCTGTGTCTCGGGCGTCAAGGTCCGCGACCTGACGAGCGGCCGCGAGTACGAGATCGGGGCGGACCTGACCGTGAATGCGGCGGGCCCGTGGGGCGAGAGCGTCGCTCGCATGGCCGGCGTCGACGTGCCGATCCAGCCGTCGCCGGGCGTCCTCCTGGCGATCCGCGGCCGGGTCACGAACATGGTCGTCAACCGCCTCCACCCATCGGGCGACGGCGACATCATCGTCCCGCAGCGCCAGCTGTCGGTCATCGGCACCAGCTCCTGGGTGGTCCAGGATCCGGACGACCTGGGCGTGCCCGAGGACCACGTCGAGGCCATGTACCGCGAGGGCTCGATGCTCGTCCCGGCCGTCCGCCACGCCCCGCGGCGGGCCGCTTGGTCGGCGGCGCGGCCGCTCATCGGCTCGCGCGGCGCGTCGACGGGTCGCGAGCTCAGCCGGACCTTCAAGTGCTTCGACCACCGCGAAGAGGATGGGGTCGAGGGCTTCGTGACCATCGCTGGCGGCAAGGCCACCACGCTGCGGGCGATGGCCGAGGCGACCGCCAACGTCATCTGCCGGAAGCTCGGCATCGAGACGCCGTGCCGCACCCGCGAGACGGTCCTCCTGCCGCACACCGCCTACTACGCTGCCTGAGGTCCGATGAGCCAGAGTCAGCCCCTTCCCAGCGCCCCGCCCGGTGCCGCGCGAGCCGCGGCCGACACGCGCCCGGTGCGCTTCCGCGTCTTCCGCTGGAAGAAGGGCGACGAGACGCCCCATTTCGACGAGTTCACCGTCGGGGCCGGGCCGGCGACGACGGTCCTCGACGGCCTCGTCGCCATCCGGACGACCCAGGATCCGTCGCTCACGCTCCGCCACTCGTGCTTCCACGCCTCCTGCGGCACCTGCGGGATGCGGGTCAACGAGCGCGAGGTGCTGGCCTGCGTGACCAATGTCCGCGAGCTGGGGACGGAGACGGTGACCGTCGAGCCGATCGCCAACCAGAACCTGGTGAGCGACCTGGCGACCGACATGGTCGATCTGTACGGCCGCCTGGACGTGGTGGACCGGCCCCTCATCCGGCAGAGCGAGATCCACCCCGACAGCGAGGTCGCGGACGGCGTCGCGGAGCACGGCCGGTTCGAGGACTGCATCGAATGCGGCCTCTGCCTGTCGGCCTGTCCGATCGTCGCCAGCGACCCGCGCTACCTCGGCCCGGCCGCGCTCGCGGCGGCATGGCGGGTCGTCGACGAGCCGCGCGGCCGGGACGGTGTGGCCGTCCTCGCCCTGACCGACGACGCACAGGGGTCGTGGCGGTGCCATCTCGCCTTCGAGTGCAGCGAGGCCTGCCCCTCCAACGTCGACCCGGCGGCCGCGATCATGCTCCTCCGCCGCCGCTCCGCCGGGGAGCGGCTGCGGACGATCCTCGGCAGGAGGGACGCCAGGTGAGCGAGCAGGTCCGCCTCCGCGGGGGTGAGCCAGGGCTCGCGGCGCCGACGGTCCCCGGCGCGAGCCGTCCCGTCAGCCCTCGTCGGCGGGGGCCGCTCGGCTGGGTCGACGTCAGGGGCCGGCGCCTCGGCAGCTGGGCCTTCATCCTGAACCGCCTCACCGGGCTCGGCGTCCTCCTCTACCTGTACCTCCACCTCGTCATCCTGTCGCAGCTCGCCCGTGGGCCGGCCGCCTGGGACTCGTTCGTCTCGCTGGCCCTGAGCCCGGCTTTCCTGCTGCTCGACGTGGTCCTCCTGTTCGGCCTGCTGGCCCACGGGCTCAACGGGATCAGGGTCACGCTCGTCGGCTTCGGGTTGGTGATCGATCGACAGAAGGCGATGTTCGCCGCCTTCATGGTCCTCGGCGCGCTCGTCCTGCTCGTCGGCGCGCTCCGCATCTTCACGACGGGGTAGGGCGATGGCCGCGCGCATCGAACGAAGCCGCGCCGGGGGCGCGACGTGGACGCCCTCGGCCGAGGCCGAGCGGCCGACCTGGGGCTGGATCTGGCAGGCCGTCAGCGGCGCCCTGGTCCTCGGCCTCGTGACGCTCCACATGATCGCCAACCACTTCGTGGTCAAGCAGGGCCTGCGCGACTTCCAGGACGTGGTGGCGTACCTGAGCAACCCGGTCATCCTCGTCCTCGAGGTCCTCTTCCTGTTCGTGGTGAGCTGGCACGGCCTGCTCGGCCTGCGAGCGGTCATCTTCGACTTCGGCTTCAGCCCGCGGACCGAGCGGCGGATCACCCGCGTCCTCATCGTCGCCTGGGTCCTGACCGTCCTCTACGGGCTCTGGCTGACCTCGACCGTCATCGGTTACAAGTAGGTCCGCGGCGCGGATCGGCGCGCAGGTGCCGCCACCAGGGCCGCGGCGGGACAGACCGGGATCGAGGAGGGGTTGCTGGCCGTGAACGAGGCCGAGGGCAGCGGGCTGGTCGGCCTGGTCGTGGCCTCCCATTCGGCGCGGATCGCCGAGGGGACCGTCGAGTTGGCTCGCCAGATGGCGGGGTCCGAGGTGCGGCTGATCGCAGCGGGCGGCGCCACGGACGGCTCGCTCGGTACGGACGCGGCCCGGATCGCCGCCGCGATCGGCGAGGCCGACGCGGGAGCGGGCGTGCTCGTCCTGGCCGACCTCGGCAGCGCCGTCCTGGCGACGAAGCTCGCCCTGGGCATGGTCGACGAGCCGGTGGCGGGTCGCACCCGGCTGAGCCGGGGGCCGCTCGTCGAGGGTGCGGTGGTGGCTGCCGTGCAGGCGAGCATCGGCGACTCGCTCGAGGGCGTCCTGGCCGCCGCGGAGGCGGCGCGGGACCTCGACAAGCAGGTCGACTGAGCGGCGTGACGTCCGACGCGTCCCCCGTCGAGGCGCCGCTGCGCGTCTTCGTCTCGGGGGCGGGGGCCGTCGGCTCGTTCCTCGGAGGCCTGCTCGCCTCGCGCGGTCACGAGGTCGCCCTGGCCCGGCGCAGCCACCCGGCGATCCCGTCGCCCGGCTCGCTCGTCATCGAGCGCTGGGACGGCCGCCGCATCGCCGCGTCCGCCCGGCTCGTCCGCGCGGCCCGCGACCCCGCCCCCGACGTCGTCATCCTGGCGATGCGGCAATTCGCCGTGGCCGACGCCGTCGCGGACCTCGCGGCCTGGCCGGCCGTGCCGGTGGTCACGGTCCAGAACGGGGTGGGGGCGGAGGATCTCGTCGCGTCGCTCCGGCCGGCGGCGCCGCTCGTGGCCGCCTCCCTCACGTCGCCGATCGAGCAGCCTGCCGCGGATCGCGTCGCCTGGCTGGGTCGCGGCGGCCTGGGGCTGGCCGTCGTCCAGGGTCCCGTCGAGCCGCTCCTCGAGCGCCTCGCGGCCGAGTTCGCGGCCGCCGGCCTGCCGACCGCCCACATCGCCGAGGCGGCCGCCATGAAGTGGTCGAAGCTCGTCGCGAACCTCGTCGCGAATGCGACCGGCGCGCTGCTCGACCTCGACCCGGGCGCCGTGTACGCGGACCCGCGGCTCTTCGCGGTGGAGCGCCGACAGCTCCTGGAGGCCCTGGCGGTGATGCGCGCCCTCGGGCTGGGTCCGGTGGCCCTGCCGGGCGCCGCGGTCCCCCTGCTCGCCCTCGGAGCACGCGCCCCGGCGATCCTCGCCCGGCCGGTCATGGCCCGGATCGTCGGCGGCGCGCGCGGCGGCAAGCTCCCCTCGCTCCGGCTCCACCTGCGGGCCGGCGGCGGTCCGTCCGAGGTGGCCTGGCTCAATGGCGCCGTGGCGACCGCCGGGGCGCGGCTCGGCGTCCCGACGCCGGTCAACCGCACGCTGGCCGCCCTCGTCGAGGCGGCGTCGGCCGACGCCGCGCGACGCGACTGGTTCCGCGGCCACCCCGACCGCCTGCTCGCGGCCCTCGCGGAGTCGGCGCCCCCTGCCTGACCAGCCGACCGTCGCCGCAGCGCCCGCCGACCGCCGACGGCCGCCCGTCCCAGGCCCCGCCCGTTCCCGCGCGTCGGCCGCCCGTTTCCCCGTGCGTCGGGCACCCGTCCGTCGCGATCGCGGTCCGCCCGGCCGGGACCGCCCCGTATACTCCCCGGCGATGCAGATCGACGAGCTGGTCCGCGCGATCCTCGCCATCGTCGTCGGCTACGTCGTCGGCGGGATCCCCTGGGGCGTCATCGTCGCCCGGGTCGCGGGCGGGCCCGACCCGCGGAGCCTGGGCAGCGGCCGGACCGGGGGAGCGAACGTCCTGCGCGCTGTCGGGCCTCGGGCCGCCCTCGCCTCGGGTCTGCTCGACGTCGGCAAGGGCGTTGTCGCCGTCCTCTTCGCCCGCCTCCTCGGGACGGGCCTGGTCATCGAGATCCTGGCGGCGCTGGCCGCCATCCTCGGCCACAGCCGCTCGCCGTTCCTCGGCCTCCAGGGCGGCCGCGGCGTGTCCGCCGGGATCGGGGGGCTGCTCGTCCTGCAGCCGATCGTGGCCGCCGTCATCGTCCCGGTCTTCGCCCTGGTCCTCGTCCTCAGCCGCTACTCGTCGCTCGCCTCGCTGACCGCCTCGGCCGTCGGGGGGATCGTCGTCGTCGCCATGGCCATCGCCGCGCCGCTGCCGGTCGCCTACATCGGCTACGGGATCGCCGCGCCGGCGATGATCTGGATCTTCCACGCCGACAACATCCAGCGCCTGCTGCGGGGCCAGGAGCGGCGTTTCGGCGAGCGGGGCTGAGGGCGGGCGATCCTGTCGGATCACCATCCCGGGACCGCGCTCAGCCTGTCGGATCCGCACCCCCGGACCGCGGAGGTCGCGGCGGCGGCGGGGAGTCCTGTCCCGCTGCCACCCGGAGCGATCGCGACATGACGCCGTCCGCGGGCCGGCCGCCGCCGCGCTCGTGCCGCCCGCCCCGTCGCGCGGGCGGCCGCGACGGCCGTGTCGCACGACCCCCGGGTGCACGTCAGACAGGCTCGAGTCCGGGGGCTGGGCGACGCTCGCCCGTCTTCGCGCCGCCCTCCGGCGCGGTCCTGCTCGCGCCTCGGCGGCGACGGCTCCGTGGGCCAGCAGCCGCCGCCGGCGGTCGGCGCGCCTCGGACGTGCGGTAGACTTCGGGTCGGCCCAAAGGGCGGCGCACGCGACGCGGCTGCCCCCTCCCCGAGGAGGTCCCTGACCCTACATGTCCGCCGAATCGCTCCGGGCGAAGATCCGCGAGATCGCGGACTTCCCCAAGCCGGGCATCCTGTTCTACGACATCACGACGCTGCTCAAGGACCCGGCGGCGTACCACGAGGCCATCGAGCTGATGCTCGCACCCTACCGCGACGCCGGCGTCGACCTCGTCGTCGGCATGGAGTCGCGCGGCTTCATCTTCAGCGGGCCGATGGCCTACGAGCTCCGGGCCGGGCTCGTGCCCGTGCGCAAGCTGGGCAAGCTGCCCGCGGAGACGCTCACCGTCGAGTACGCCCTCGAGTACGGCTCGAACACGCTCGAGATCCACAAGGACGCGATCGAGCCTGGGCAGCGGGTGCTGATCGTCGACGACCTGCTGGCCACGGGCGGCACGGTCCGCGGCACGATCGACCTGGTGGAGCGGCTGCAGGGCGAGATCGTCGGGCTCGCCTTCCTCGTCGAATTGCTCTTCCTGAAGGGCCGCGACCGGCTCCAGGGGCAGCGAGTCACGAGCGTCATCCAGTACTGAGGCACGGGGGCCGATGGACGGACCGGGTGAGGCGACGCGAGGCGACGCGGGCCCGGTCGGTGGTCGCCCGATCGACGCCGCCGCTGGGGTCGGCGCGGCCGACGCGCGTCCGGCCGGCGAGGCCGTGACGCCGCCTCCGCCCGAAGGCGAGCGTGCGGCCGACGTCGAGCCGACGGGCGGTCCCGGATCGTCCGAACCCGGCGAGGTAGACCTCGGCCGGCGGCGCTTCTTCGGCGAGTTCATGCGCGAGGCCGTCCAGGCGGCCGCGAGCGTCGTCGGCGCGGCCAACGCCCTGCAGCGCACCTCCTCCCAGACGGCCGGTGCGCTGCTCGGCCTCGGGGAAGCGCCGAGCCCGACCGTTCCCCCGCTGCCCCCGGAGGAGCCGTTCGTCCCGCCGCCGGCGGCCGGCTTCCGCAGCCCGTTCCGGATGGAGGCGGACCGCCTCGTCCTGCTCGACCAGCGCCGCTTCCCCGACGATGTCGTGGAGATCGGGGCCACGAGCGGGGCGGAGGTCGCGGCCGCGATGCGGGAGCGCAGCGTCCAGGGCTCGGCGACCATCGCCCAGGTCGGGGCGTACGGGCTCTGCCTCACCGCGGAGCGGGCGAGGACCTCGATGCCGTTCGCTCGTCGGGCGATGATCCGCGGCACGGCCCAGGCCCTGCGCGACGCCGCGCCCGTGGAGCTGCTCCTGCGCCGGGCGATCGACCGGCTCCTGGCGGCGTACGAGGCGCTCGGCGACCTGTCGGAGGACGGGCCGGGCATCGCCGAGCGCCTGCGAGCCGAGGCTGACGACCTCGCCCTCGACATGCCCGGCGTCCACGCCCGGCTCG
Organism: Candidatus Limnocylindrales bacterium; assembly: GCA_036392215.1. Taxonomy (GTDB): domain Bacteria; phylum Chloroflexota; class Limnocylindria; order Limnocylindrales; family CSP1-4; genus JAJYJO01. The sequence continues at coordinate 7,044 of DASVYJ010000104.1, forward strand.
GCGCCGTCGGCCGGCTGATGCTGCCCGAGGTGACCGACAGGCCGCTTCGGGTCGTGACCGTCGGCTCGACGGGCCCGCTCGCCTGCGGGCTGGTCGGCTCGGCCTTCGAGGTGGTCCGTGGGGCCGTCGAAGCCGGCCGCGAGGTGGAGGTCTTCGTCGGGGAGTCGCGGCCATGGCCGTGGGCCGGCCGCCTGGCGGCCTGGGAGCTCGCCCAGGCCGGCATCACCCACTCCGTCGTGCCGGATGCGGCGCTCGGCTGGCTGCTGGCCAGCCGGACCGTCGACGTCGTCCTCGTCGGGGCGTCGCGGATCGCCCGGAACGGCGACGTCGCGGGCGCCGTCGGGACGTATCCGCTCGCCGTCCTCGCGGCGCGCCACGGCGTGCCGGTCCACGTCTGCGCCCCGCTCGCCACGATCGACCCGCAACTCCCCGCCGGGGCGGCCCTCGCCGAGGCGCTCCGCCCCGACGACGAGCTGGCCACGGTCGCTGGCCGGCGGCTCCTGCCGCCGGGGACGACCGTCCTCGGGCCGGCCTTCGACGTCACGCCGGCCGAGCTCGTCACCGGCTTCGTGACCGAGCACGGCTTCCTCCGTCCGCCGTTCGAGACGGCGTTCGAAGAGACGCTCGCTGCGGCCGGACTCCTGCCGCTCGTGGCCTCCGGCGAGTCGAGCGCGGCGAGCGACGAGTCGAGCGCGGCGAGCGGCGAGCCGATGCCGGCGCCCGGCGGCGGCCGCTGATGGCGACGGTCGCGGTGGCCCAGCGCGAGCGGCCCGGCGTCCCCCTCGTCCGGCCCGTCACGGACCGCGCCCTGCTGCGCCGCTTCCTCGAGCGCGACCGGCTCTACGCCGCCTACGCCATCTGCGACCTCGACGACCAGGAGTTCGGGCGGACGCGCTGGAACGTCGCGTTCGAACGCGAGGACGCGGTCGCCCTCGCGCTCGAGTACTCGGGCCCCTCGCCGCAGCCGCTCTTCCTGATGGGCGAGCCGCGCGGCGTGGAGGCGATCCTCCGCCAGGCCGTCCGGTTGCGCACCGCCTACGTCGCGGCGCGGGTCGAGCACCTGCCGGCCGTGGCGACCCAGTACCGCGTCGACCCCGGGCCGCTGATGGTCCGGATGTGGGTCGATCGGGCGCACTTCCGGCCGTTCCCCGACGACGTGCAGCGGCTCCTGCCGGTGGAGGCCGGCGACCTCAATCGGCTGTACGGGCTCGGTTTCGCGGCCTGGCTCCCGTCGAGCGCCATCACGGAGGGCGTGTACTACGGCATCCGGGTCCGCGGCCGGCTGGTCGCCGCCGCTGGGACGCATGTCATCAGCCCCGCCGCCCGCCTCGGCGTCGTCGGCAACGTGATGACCCATGCCGACTTCCGGGGCCGCGGGTACGCTACGGCGGTGACCGGCGCGGTGACCGCCGAGCTGCTGCGGCGCTGCGACCAGGTCGTCCTCAACGTGCGGGCCGACAACGCCCCGGCCCTGGCCGCCTACCGGCGCCTCGGCTACCAGGAACACGTCCGCTTCGAGGAGCGCCTCGTCCACCGCCTGGCCCCGGCCTGGAGCGGCTGGACGGCGCCCCTCCGCCGCCTCTTCTCGAGCCGCAAGGGGAGCCCCAGCCCATGACCGTCCAGACCCAGCCGGCGCGGCCCGCGGCCGAGCTGCCCGCCCACGACGTGACCGACCTCGGCCAGGCCGAGGCCGGCGTCCGGCGCATCGAGTGGGCCGAGCGCGAGATGCCCGTCCTGCGCAGCATCCGCGAGCGCTTCGAGCGCGAGCGGCCGCTGGCCGGCCTGCGCATCGGCGCCTGCCTCCACGTCACGACCGAGACGGCCAACCTCATGCGGACGCTGGCCGCCGGCGGCGCAGCGCTGACCCTCTGCGCCTCGAACCCGCTCTCCACGCAGGACGACGTGGCTGCGGCGCTCGTGGCCGCCTACGGCATCGCGACCTACGCGCGCCGCGGGGCGGACCGCGAGACGTATTACCGCCACCTCAACGCGGCCGCGGACACCAGGCCGCAGGTGACGATGGACGACGGCTGCGACCTCGTCTCGCTCATCCATACCGAGCGGTCGGGCGACCTGGCCGGGATCGTCGGCGGGACCGAGGAGACGACGACCGGTGTCATCCGGCTCCGGGCGATGGCCGCCGACGGCGCGCTCGGCTACCCGGTCATCGCCGTCAACGAGGCGCTCACCAAGCATCTCTTCGACAACCGCTACGGGACCGGCCAGTCCACCGTCGACGGCATCCTCCGGGCGACGAACGCCCTGCTCGCCGGCCGGCACGTCGTCGTCGCCGGGTACGGCTGGGTCGGCCGCGGCATCGCCAGCCGCTTCCACGGCATGGGCGCCCAGGTCGCGGTCGTCGAGGTCGACCCCGTCCGGGCCATCGAGGCCCTGATGGACGGCCACCAGGTCATGACCATCGGCCAGGCCGCGCCGTGGGGCGAGATCTTCGTGACCGCGACCGGGGACATCCACGTCATCCGGGCCGAGCACTTCCGGGTCATGCGCGACGGCGCCGTCCTCGCCAACAGCGGCCACTTCGATGTCGAGCTGGACCTGCCGGCGCTCCGCGAGCTGGCCGCCGGGCGCGTCCGCGAGGTTCGGCCCAACGTCCTCGAGTTCGACCTGGGCGACCGGCGCATCGAGCTGGTGGCCGAGGGCCGCCTGGTCAACCTCGGCGCCGCCGAAGGCCACCCGGCGGCCGTCATGGACATGAGCTTCGCCAACCAGGCCCTGAGCGTCGAGTTCCTCCAGGCCGAGCATGCCCGCCTGGCCAAGGGCGTCCATGTCGTGCCGGAGGCGATCGACCGCGAGGTCGCCCGCCTGAAGCTCGAGGCGATGGGCATCACCCTCGACGGCCTCACCTCGGAGCAGGTGGAGTACCTGGCGTCCTGGCGCAGCGGGACCTGAATCCGCGTCGGGCCGCCGTCCGGCGGCACGCCGCTCCCCGCCGCAGGGGCCGCGCGCCGGCGGCGACCGTCACGAGGAGACCATGACCAGCATCGTCGATGACGCCGAGTACCTCTTCACCTCCGAGTCGGTGACCGAGGGTCATCCGGACAAGATGTGCGACCAGATCTCGGACGCCATCCTGGACGCGATCATCGGGGAGGACCCGGACGCGCGGGTGGCCTGCGAGACGGCGACGACGACCGGCCTGGTGGCCGTCCTCGGCGAGATCACGACCTCGACCTACGTCGACTTCCAGGCGGTCGTCCGCGAGACGGTCCGCGACATCGGCTACACCCGGGCCGATTACGGCTTCGACTACCTGACCTGCGGGACCCTGGTGAGCATCAAGGAGCAGTCGCCCGACATCGCCATGGGCGTCGACGCGGCGCTCGAGGTCCGGGCCGACGCCGCCGGCCAGGAGCTCGGCGCGGGCGACCAGGGGATGATGTTCGGCTACGCCTGCACCGAGACACCCGAGCTCATGCCGCTGCCGATCGCCCTGGCCCACCGGATGGCGCGCCGGCTTGCGGAGGTCCGCAAATCGGGCCAGCTGCCGTACCTCCGGCCCGATGGCAAGACGCAGGTCACCGTCGAGTACGAGCGGGGGGTGCCGAAGCGCGTCCGGACCGTCGTCGTGGCCGCCCAGCACGACCCCGACGTCCGCCCAGAGCGGCTCCGCTCCGAGATCGTCGAGGCCGTCATCCTGCCGACCGTGCCGGCCGCCCTCCGTGGGATCGAGCCGGTGATGCACGTCAACCCCACCGGGCGCTTCGTGATCGGCGGGCCGATGGGCGACGCCGGCCTCACGGGGCGCAAGATCATCGTCGACTCCTACGGCGGGATGGCCCGCCACGGCGGCGGCTGCTTCAGCGGCAAGGATCCGACGAAGGTGGACCGCTCGGCCGCCTATGCCGCGCGCTGGGTGGCCAAGAACGTCGTGGCGGCCGGCCTCGCCGACCGCTTCGAGCTCGAGCTCGCCTACGGCATCGGCATCGCCCGCCCGATCTCGATGTCGCTCGAGACGTTCGGTACGGGTCGCGTGCCCGACGAGCGGATCCAGGCCGCCATCGAGCGGACGTTCGACCTGCGCCCCGCGAGCATCATCGCCGCCCTCGATCTGCGCCGGCCGATCTACCGCCAGACGGCTGCCTACGGCCACTTCGGCCGGACGGACCTCGACCTGCCCTGGGAGCGCACCGACAAGGCGGAGCGGCTCGCCGCCGAGTGCGGGGTCGCCGTCCGCGACGCGGCTGCGGCCGCGGGACGCGCCAGCGCCGCCGACTGACCGCGCGGGGTAGCCCGCGCCCACCTTCCCGGGGTGTTCTTGCGCACCACGCCGGGGCGGCTGGGCGAGCGCCCGTCCCGCCGTGCAGGACCGGCCTCGCCGGGAGCGGGGCCCGCGCCCGTAGAATGGCCGCCGTGTACGCCGTGATCCTCGCCGGCGGCGGGGGGACGCGGCTCTGGCCGCTCAGCCGGCCCGAGCGGCCCAAGCCCTTCCTGCCCCTGCTCGGCGAGACGACCCTGCTCCAGCGGACCGCCGCTCGACTCGAGCCGCTCGTCGCGCCCGAGGACGTCTACGTCGTCACCGACCGCCGCTACGCCGCGCTCGTCGCCGAGCAGCTCCCGGCGATGCCGGCCGCGAACCTGCTCGGCGAGCCGGTCGGGCGGAACACGGCGGCGGCGGTCGCCTACGCCGCCGCGGCGATCGACCGCCCGGCCGACGAGGCGATGCTCATCCTGCCGGCCGACCACCAGGTCCTCGACGAGGTGGGCTTCCGGGACGCCCTCGCGGTCGCCGGGGACGTGGCCCGCGGCGCTCCCGACGGGGCGAGCGGCCGGCTGGTCACCCTCGGCATCGAGCCGAGCGGGCCCGAGACGGGCTACGGCTACGTCCTGGCCCGCGGCCGCGGCGACGAGGTCGGCGGCCGGCCGGTCTTCGAGGTCGAGCGGTTCGTCGAGAAGCCGAGCGTCGAGCGGGCGCGGGAGCTGCTCGCGGGCGGCCTGGCGTCGTGGAACGCGGGCATCTTCGCCTGGACGCGGGGGACGATCCGGGCCGCGCTGCGGCGCCACGCGGCGGACATCCTCGAGCCGATCGAGGCTGCGGTCGGGGGCGGGCCCGAGGCGCTCGCGGTCGCCTATCCGGGCGTCAGGGCGACCTCGATCGACTACGCCGTCATGGAACCGGCCTCGCTCGACGGCGCCGTCCGGGTCGTGCCGATGGCCGTCGGCTGGAGCGACCTCGGCAGCTGGGCCGCCCTCCGCGACGCGCTCGTCGCCGAGGCCCGGGCGGCCGGTGAGACGGGCGAGGTGGTCGGCAGTGGCCGCCACCGCGACGTCGGCTCGAGCGGGACGCTCGTCCTCGCCCGGGACCGGCTGGTCGTCACCATCGGCCTCCGGGATACCATCGTGATCGAGACCCCGGACGCGCTCCTCGTCTGCGCGGCCGACCGCAGCCAGGACGTCCGCGGCGTCGCCGAGGAGCTGGCCCGAGCCAGGGAGGAGCCCGCGTGACGACCACCGCCGAGACGCCGGCGCCCACCACGATCGTCTTCGGCACCGACGGCTGGCGCGCCCGCATCGCCGACGAGTTCACCTTCGAGAACGTCCGGCGCTGCGCCGACGGCGTCGCCCGCTACGTCGTCGAGCGCGGGGAGCAGGCGAAGGGCGTCGTCATCGCCTACGACCGCCGCTTCGCCAGCGAGCACTTCGCGGCCGCGGCGGCCGAGGTGATCCTCGCCCACGACATCCCGGTCGCCTTCGCCGCCCACGCCGTGCCGACCCAGATGTCGTCGTACGAGGTCGTCGCCCGCGGGGCGGCCGCCGGGATCGTCATCACGGCCAGCCACAACCCCTGGACGGACAACGGCTTCAAGGTCAAGTCGCCCGAGGGGGCGGCCGCCGGTCCTGCCATCCTGTCAGTCCTGGAGGCGACGATCGCCCGCAACGGCGGCACGCCCGTCGAGCGGCGCCCGTTCGCCGACGCGGAGGCCGCCGGGCTCGTCGAACGGTTCGACCCGTACGAGGGGTACGAGCGATACGTCCGGCGGACGCTCGACGTGGACGCCCTGCGGGCGGCAGACGTCCGCGTCCTGGTCGACCCGATGTGGGGCGCCGGGGCGGGCTGGATCAGCCGCCTCCTGGCCGGTGGCCGGATCCAGGTCACGGAGCTCCACCTCGAGCGCAACCCGTTCTTCGGCGGCGTCAACCCGGAGCCGATCCCGCCGAACGTGAACGACGCGCTCGGGCTGCTCGCGCGGGGCGGCTTCGACCTCGGCCTCTTCCTCGACGGCGACGCGGACCGGGCCGGCGCCGCCGACGAGCGCGGCGTCTTCATCCACCAGCTCGAGGTGATGGGGCTCCTGATGTACTACCTGGCCGAGCACCGCGGCCTGCGCGAGCCCGTCGTCAAGAGCGTCAACAACACCTCGATGGCCGAGCGGCTCGGCGCCCACTACGGCATCACGGTCCACGAGACGCCGGTCGGCTTCAAGTTCATCGGGCCGAAGATGATCGAGACCGGGGCGATGATGGGCGGGGAGGAGTCGGGTGGCTTCGGCTTCGGGATGCACCTTCCCGAGCGCGACGGGATCTACGCCGACCTGCTCCTGCTCGACCTGTTCCTGCGCGAGCGGGCGGCGGGCCGCTGGCCGGTCTCGACGGCCATGGCCCACCTCCACGAGCTGGCCGGTCCGTCCTTCTATCGGCGGACCGACGTCCACATCGAGCGGGCGGCGTACGCCGGGGTGAAGGAGCGGCTGCTGAGCGGCCTGGGCCAGGCGCCGCCCGAGTCGCTCGCCGGCGAGGCGGTGGCGCGGACGCTCCCGCTGGAGACGCGCGACGGCTTCAAGTTCTTCCTGGCCGACGGGTCGTGGCTGCTGATCCGCGCGAGCGGCACGGAGCCCCTCGTGCGGGTCTACACCGAGGCGGTCTCGCCGGAGCTACGCGACGAGCTGGTCGCGACGGGCGAGCGGCTGGTGCGGGGGTGAGCGCGATGACGGGCAGCGGCCAGGGCGACTTCGGGGCGGCCGACCTCGCCGTCCTCGACGACGAGGCGGTGCGGCGGCGGATCGACGTCTCGGACATGGCCGGCGCGATCGCCGGGCTGCCGGGCCAGCTCGAGGCAGCGGCGGAGCGGGCAGCGACGATCGAGCTGCCGGCGGCGGCGCGCGGGAGCCACGGCGCGACGATCGTGGGGATGGGCGGCTCGGCCATCGGGGCCGACCTCGTCCGCGACGCGCTCGGGAGTGCGCTCACTCGGCCCGTCACGATCTCCCGCGGCCGGGCCGTCCCCGGCTGGGCGCGCGAGGGCGAGCTCGTCATCGCCGTCTCGCACTCGGGCCGGACGGCCGAGACCCTCTCGGCCGCCCGGATGGCGCTGGAGCAGGACGCCACGCTCGTCGCCGTGACGACGGGCGGTCCGCTCGCCGACCTTGCGACCGAGAGCGGGGGGTCGATCGTGCGGTATCCCGGCGGCGGCCAGCCGCGGGCGAGCGTCGGCCACCTGGCCGGCTCGCTGGCCGGCGTCCTGGCGGCGGCCGGCTTCCTGCCCGGGCTCGACGTGGCGGCCGAGCTGCGTGCCGCGGCACGAGCGGTCGAGGAGCGGCTCGGCGCCCTCGGGCCGGCCGTGCCCGTCGCATCGAACCCCGCCAAGCAGCTCGCCGGGCGACTCCTCGACAGGCTGCCCGTCGTCGTCGGCTCCGAGCACCTCGCCCCCGTCGCGCGTCGCTGGAAGACCCAGCTCAACGAGAACGCCGAGACCTGGGCGATCGCCGAGGAGATCCCGGAGCTGCTCCACAACGCCGTCGTCGGCTTCGGCGTGCCGGACTGGTCGTGCGAACAGCTGTTCGCGGTGTTCCTCGCCCCCGAGGACGAGCCAGCCTTCCTCGCCGCCCGTCGGGCGATCGTCGCGGAGGGCCTCGGGGCGACGGGCACGGCCTATGCGGAGGTGGGCCTGCCGGCCCTGCCGCCGCTCGCCCAGGCGTTCGCCGGCGTCGTCACGGGCGATCTCGTGAGCCTCCATCTGGCCCTCCTGCGGGGGGTCGATCCGACCCCCGTGCCGGCCATCGAATCGCTCAAAGTCAGGCTGGCCGGCTGACCGTCGGACCCTCCGGCCTCTTGGGCCGCAGCTGTATGGTGGGCATGTCCGCTCCGCCCGGACCACCCGAGCGTCCGACCCGGAGCGGCCTCGACGAGCCGGCCTGGCACGGAGGATCCTCGGCGATGCACAGCTCTCTCATCGGCAAGGTCGAGAAGGCCAACCGCTACGCCCGCGAGCTCGATCGGATCACCATCGATCGCCTCTCGCTGACGTTCCGTGGGGACAACGACACCCACACCGTGACCCTCGACGCCGGGACGTGGCACTGCACCTGCCACTTCTTCGAGAGCTGGAAGTCCTGCGTCCACCTCCTCGCCCTGCAGAAGATCCTCGGGGTCATGCTGCCCGAGGAGGCCCAGGTCTCGATCTTCAGCGCCCAGACCGCCGTCCCCGCCTGACGCGCGCGGCCGCTGCCGCCGACGGGGCTCAGGGCAGCCAGCCGAGTCCGACGCCGTCGTCCGGTCCGCGGCTGACCTCCGTGCTGCGCCAGCCCGTGGCGCGCTCGTAGACGAGCACGCTCGTCGTCGTACCCGGTCGCTGCCAGGCGACGGCGAGCCACGCCCCGGTCGCGTCGAGGGCCATCGCGCCCGCCGAGCCGTCGGGCGCCGGCGCCTGGATGACGGTCCCCCGCAGCGTCCCGTCGGCCACCCACGGGGCGAGGTCGCCGACCCGCACGAACGCGGTCCCCCGGAGCGCGACCGCGATGGTCGAGCCGTCCCCGCTGCGGGCGAGGCTCGCCGCCGGGGAGAGCCGCGTCGCGAGGACGGCTCCGTCGGACGCGGCGACGGTGCGGAGGGCGACGCGGTCCTGGAGATCGCGGACGAGGACCGCGAGCCGCGCCCCGTCGAGCCAGAGCGGGGCGACGGGCTCCAGCACGAGCGGCGCGCCGAGGGGACGGCCGGCGGCCGCGGCCGCGTCGGCGAGGTAGAGCCGGCCGAGGGTCCGGGTCGGGTCACCGCTGACGACGGCGAGGCGGTCTCCCGACGGCGACCAGGCGACGGAGCCGATCGCGGCCTCGCCCGCGCCGACCCCAGGGCCGCCGAGCGGCACGACGCGCAGGGTCAGGTCGCCGCCGGGCGGGGCGCCCCGGGGCGGCAGGCTGCCGAGGGCGACGGCCGGCGGGTCGCCGGGCAGGGCAAGGGCGATCCGGCCGTCGGCGGCGACCGAGAGGCCGCTCGCCACGGCTGCTGCCGGGGGAAGTCCGATGGTCGTGGACGACGGCGCGGGGCGGACCCCAGTGACGAGGAGGCGGCGGGATCCGCCGGGGCCCTGGAGGACCACCAGCCGGGGTGGGGACCCCGCCGTCCCGCTGGCCGAGGGCGAGGTCGATGACGTGGCGGAGGACGAGGCCGAGCTCGAGGCCGTTCTTGGCGGCGACGGCGGCGTGCCCGTCCCCTCGGTCGGCGAGGCCGCGGCCCACGGGCTGCAGCCGGCGAGGGCGAGGCAGGCGATGGTGACGAGGGCTCGGCGGGGGCGGGAGACTGCGGACGGCGGGAACGGGTTCATCGCAGGACGTCACCTCCGAGCAGCCGGCCGTCGCCGGCGTCGAACCACAGCTCGACGGCCTCGACCCGTCCCGCCGCCGGTCCGGTCGCCCGGACGGAGGCGACCCAGGCCAGGCGGAGCGTCGCGGCCGGGGCGTCGGGGAGGGCCGGCTCGAACGTGTCGTTCGGGGCGACCCAGGCGAGGCTCGGCTGCTCGACCGTCAGGCCCCCTCGGTCGGGAGCGGGGAACCAGGCGTCGAGCTTCGCCGCGGCGAGCGCCCGGACCCGGGCCTCGTCGATCACCGTCGCCGGGGACGCGGCGAGCGGCCGCTCGCTCCGGGCGAGCGAGTGGAAGGAGCCGTCGGACCAGAGCGTGACCCGCAGCCCGTCGGCGACGACCGGGACGCCGGAGACGGTCCGCGGCCACGTCACGAGCCAGCCGGTCGACTGCTGCCGCGTCACGACGGGCCTGCCGATCGGGACCAGTCCCGCCGAGCGGGCGAGGCGCTCCGCGAGGGCGGGCACCGCGGCCGGCGCGACGTCCGGCCCGACCCGCTCGCCGAGCCGCCAGCCGAGGCGGACGGCGGTCCGGAGCCGCCCGTCGAGCTCGAAGCGGGCCACCGACACGGCGCGATCCGCCGCGTCGAAGCCGGTGACCTCGTCGTACGTCGCATGCTCGACGCGGTCCTCCAGGCGGGCTGCCGCGTGCCTCGCCGCAGCCGGCAGGCCGAGGCCGGGCCCGAGCGCCCGCAGGCGGGCGACGGCGCGGGCCTGGCCCGTCGCGTCGAGGGGCAGCGAGCGGGTCGACGGCTGGCCGGCGGTGAAGGGATCGGCGGCCGAGCCGGTGCCGGCCGCGAGGACGAGGAGCGTGCCGGCGACGGCCACGAGGCCGGCCGCGAGCACGAGCGATCTGAACGTGCGCATCGCCGTCTCCTCAGATGCAGTTCGTGCAGCTGGTGAAGGGCCCGGCCTTGCCGGTGTAGGCATAGCTGCCCCACCAGTCGGCGCCGAAGGCGTGGCCGAACCAGCCCGCCGAGGCGAGGTCGAAGGCGGTGCCGACGTTTCGGCCTCCCGCCAGTGCATTCCAGAAGGCCTGCTCGAACGTCCACTCGTCGCTGTCGAAGGCGCTGCCGATGTAACCGAGGTAGAACTTCGGGCCGACCCAGTGGTCCTTCACCTTGCCGATCCCGAAGGCGGCCGGCATCGTCGTGTTCGGCTCACCGAGATGGCAGGTGGACATCACGACGAGATTGCTCGCCCGACCGGCCCGCTTGGCCAGGATCTCCTTCGAGTAGACGATCCCGGCGCCGACGCAGCGTCCCGCGTCCTCCCGGAAGCCGGAGTAGCGGTAGCCGTCCGAGTTCCAGTAGTAGTCACCATGCGAGTGGACGTAGGCACCCCAATCGTTCCAGGTCCGGCCGAGGAAGCCGACCTTGGTGAAGGCGGGGCCGAACCATTGGGTGGTCGCGTAGCCGAGGCGGGCGTAGGCGGCGCCGGCGGCCGACACCATCTTGTGGGGGAAGGCGTCGTCGAACCCGATGCAGCCAGTGTCGAAGGCTGTGTGGTTCACGGCGTCGATGGCCTCGAAGGCCGCCACCGGCGGCCCTCCGAGCGGCAAGAGGAGCACGACCGCGAGCATCGAGGCGACCATCCCCCGGCGCATCCCGACGATGGCCATGACCAGGTACCTCCTCCGGCGGGGAACTGGCGGGAGGAGGGCGAGGTCGCCAGTCTGGACCGGCCCGCTTATCGCCGACTTACCCGGCCGCGGCAGGCCGCCCCCTGTGCTACGCTCCGCCGGCAACTCCATACCGACCCCACCCGGGCCGCGAAGCCGGTGCGATTCCGGCACAGTCCCGCTACGGTGAGCGCCCACGGGCGCAAGTCCGGTCGCCGACCCCGGTGGAGCCGCTCGAACCTTCGTGAGAAAGGGGTAGGCGACGATGTGCACGACCGGCTGAGGCCCCTCCTTCGCCCCGAAGCGAGGGGTCGTTCCATCCCTGGCTCCCGTCCTCCCCGTCATCCGAGGCTCGTCGTGTCCATCGCTCGTTCCGTCCGCGGCCGCGCCCTGCCCGCGCTCCTCAGCGTCCTCCTCCTCGCCGTCGCCGGCTGCGCCGGCGCCGGCGGGACGCCGTCACCGGCCGCCGCGAGCCCGAGCGGGTCCATCGCCGCGGCCGCATCCGCCAGCCCCACCCTGGCGCCCGCCCCGACGTTCCCCCTCAGCCTGACCGACGACGCGGGCACTGCCGTCACCCTGCCGGCGGTCCCGCACCGCGTCGTGTCGCTGACGCCGGCCGCGACCGAGACCGCCTTCGCCCTCGGCGACGGCAGCCGGATCGTCGGCGTCGTCCAGGACGTGACGCCGTACCCGGCGGCGGTCAAGTCGCTGCCGGTCGTCGCGACGTACCAGGGCGCCGACATCGAGAAGATCGTCGGGTTGCGGCCCGACCTCGTCCTGGCAGGCGGGGCCGACTTCAACAAGCCGAGCGATATCGCCAAGCTCCGCTCGCTGGGCATCCCGGTCCTCGTCGTCAGTGCCAAGGACGTCCCCGGCGTGCTGGCCGACGTGGCGCTCGAGGCGACGGCCCTCGGCGAGTCGGCCCGGGGAGCCGAGCTGGCGGCCTCGATGCAGGCTCGCATGGACGCGATCACGGCGGCCGCCTCCGCGAGCGGCCCGAAGCCGCGGGTCTTCTACGAGCTCGACGCGACGAACCAGCTCTTCGGCCCGGCGCCCGATTCGTTCGTCACGGGGCTCATCACGGCGGGAGGGGGCGACCCGATCACGAGCGGCCAGGCCGGTGTGTACAGCATCTCGCTCGAGAAGCTCGTCGCCGCCGATCCCCAGGTGATCGTGCTCGGCGACGCGGACTACGGCGCGACGGCGGCCCAGGTCGCCAAGCGGCCCGGCTGGGAGGGCATGAGCGCGGTCAAGGACGGAGCGATCCGGCCGGTCGACGACACGGTCGTGACGCGGCCCGGGCCGCGGCTGCCCGACGGCCTGCGCGACCTCGCCCTGGCCATCCACCCCGACCTGCAGCTCCCGTCGGCCGCACCCGCGCCGACGTGGACGAGCCCGTCGACGCCGTGAGCGCCGAAGCACGGCCGGTCAAGGCGGCCTGACGATGGCCAGCCGCGGGCAGGCCATCGGCGTCGCGGCCGAGGCGCTGCCGCGCCCCGGCGCCGCGGGACGGGTCCGCGGCCTGGCCGCCCTGCGCGATCGCCCGCGCCTCCTGCTCGGCGTCGGCCTGGCCTGCCTCGCCGTGAGCCTGGTCCTCGGCGTCGGCCTCGGCAGCGTCGCGATCGATCCCACCGACACCGTCGGCATCCTCGCCCGCCGGCTGCTCGGCCTGCCGGTGCCCGCTACGTGGCCCGCGACCGCCGAGACGATCGTCCTGGAGCTCCGCCTGCCGCGGGTGCTCACGGCGATGCTCGTCGGGCTGGGCCTGAGCGTGGCCGGGGCGACGTTCCAGGGCCTGCTCCGCAATCCGCTGGCCGACCCGTACGTCCTGGGGACCGCCTCCGGGGCGGCCTTCGGCGCGGCGATCGCCGTGCTCCTCCCCGTCCAGGTCGCGATCCTCGACTTCGGCCTCCTGCACGGGCTCGCCTTCGCCGGCGCGCTCCTGGCCGTCCTCGTCGTCGTCCGCCTCGGGCGGACCTCGCCGCTCGCGCCGCTGACCGGGCTGCTGCTCACCGGCTACGCGGTCGGTTCGCTGCTGGCCGCGGGGCTGGCCATGACGATGTACCTGTCCGGGGCGAACCTGCGCCAGATCGTGTCGTTCCTGCTCGGCGGCTTCGACGCCGCCTCCTGGCCGCGGCTCGCCTCGGCCGCCCCGCTCGTGCTCCTGGCGAGCGGGGCGGTCCTGCTCCGGGCCCGCGTCCTCAACGGGCTGCTGCTCGGCGAGGAGACGGCCGCGCACCTCGGGGTGGACGTCGACCGCGAGCGGACGATCCTGCTCGCCCTGGCCTCGCTCGCGACGGCGGCCGCGGTCGCGGTCAGCGGGCTCGTCGGCTTCGTCGGCCTGGTCGTGCCGCATCTCGTCCGGCTCGTCGTCGGTCCGGACGCGCGACGCGTCCTGCCGCTCTCGGCGATCTTCGGGGCGAGCCTGCTCGCTCTCGCCGACCTGCTCGCCCGCCTCGGCGGGGAGATCCCCGTCGGCGTCGTGACCGCCCTCGTCGGGGCGCCGTTCTTCTTGGCCCTGTTGCGCCGGACGCGGGCCGGCTACGAGCTGTGAGCGCCGCCGTCGACGGCTCGGCCGGCCGCGCCTCGGATCCTGCCGGCCTGCCCGACGCGGGCGAGGCGATCGGCGTGGAGCGGGTGACGATGGCGTACCGCGACCGCGACGTGCTGCGGGACGTGAGCCTGCGCGTCCGCCGAGGGGAGCGGCTCGTCGTCGTCGGGCCGAACGGGGCGGGCAAGTCGAGCCTGCTGCGCCTCCTGGCCGGTCTCGTCGTGCCGAGGTCGGGGAGCGTCCGCCTCCTCGGCGACCCGCTCGCCCGCCTGGACCGCCAGGCGGTCGCCCGCCGCCTCGCGGTCGTGCCCCAGCAGGCGACCCTGCCCTTCGCCGCCCGGGTCGAGGAGGTCGTCGGGCTCGGGCGGCTGCCCCACGAGGATCCCTTCCGGGGGCCGCGCCCGGCGGACCGGGCCGCGGTGGCCGCCGCCGTCGACCGGGTCGGCCTCGGCCCCCTCGTCGGCCGCGACGCTCGCGAGCTGTCGCTCGGTGAGCGCCAGCTCGTCTTGCTCGGGCTCGCCGTCGCCCAGCAGGCCCCCGTGCTCCTGCTCGACGAGCCGACCATCCACCTGGACCTCCGCCACCAGGTCGCTGTCATGGAGCTGCTGGCCGACCTCAACGAGCGCGACGGGACGACCGTCGTCGCCGTCCTCCACGACCTGTCGCTCGCCGCGCACTTCTTCCCGCGCCTGGTCCTGCTGGCCGAGGGCCGCCTCGTCGCCGACGGGCCCGCGCCGGCGGTCCTGACCGACGAGCGCGTCCGCGGCGTCTTCGGGGTCGACCCGGTCCTCGTCCGCTTCCCGGGACCGCGGTTCTCCCCGGACCCCTCGGCTGCCCCGCCGGAGCGCCTCCCCGCCGATCCGCCCGCGCCGCCGAGTTGACCCGAAGCCTCGCCGGCCCGTACGCTCCTGCGGTGAGCCGACCGCGCCGGGGGGCCCGACCGTCGCCCCGCCCCGCCGTCGCTCGGGGGGCGCTCGCCGCGCTCGCCCTCGGCCTGGCTCTCGTCCTCGCCGGTTGCGCTGCGGTCGCCACGAGTCCGTCCCCGGATGCGTCTGCCCCGGTGTCGCCCACGCTGCCGACGAGCGACTCGCCCGCGCCCACCGGCACGCCCGCGCCCACCGGCACTTCCCCGACCCTGCCGCCGACGCCGCCCCTGACCGCGTCGCCGACGACCTCCGTCGCCCCGTCCGCGACCGCTTCCGGGGGCCCGGCGGCGGCGTGCTCCGGGAAGCTCGAGCAGCAGCAGTTCTTCGAGGCGATCGCGGCCGCCGTCGCCTGGGACGTGTACTGCGCGGTGCTGCCGGCGGGCTGGAGCGTGGAGGGCGGGACGTACCACCTCGCCGACGGGGGCCGGATGCAGATCTCGTACACGGGCCCCGGCGGGGCCCGCTTCGAGCTCCAGGAAGGCTCGTTCTGCACCGCCGGGCTGAGCGCCTGCGAGCCGCACGACCAGGTCCTCGGCAGCGCAGCGTACGGCGACCGACAGGGTGGCCTGATGACGCTCGGGCCCGGTCTCGGCTTCGCCGTCTACGTCGACCCTGGGCAGCGGCCGGCCTGGCAGGCGCTGGGGACCGGCCTGGACCAGGCGACGTTCGTCCAGCTCTGTGCGGCCCTCGCCAAGGTCGGGACGTAGTCAGGCGCGCTTGCGGGGCGGGTCGAAGAAGGGGAGCTCGACGACGGTCGCGCCGACGCGGCCGCGGTGGGCCTCGACCGTCCACTCGACGGTGAGCCGGGTGCCGGGCGCGGCCAGTCCCGCCTCGACGGAGGCGAGGGCGATGAGCTGCTTGAGCAGCGGGCTCCAGGTCGTGGACGTCGCGCGGCCGACCTGGTGGCCCCCCGGGCCGTAGAGCGGCACCGGGACGCGCGAGGCCGCCGCGGCCACGGTCGGCGGGAGGCCCTGGGCGGCGTGCAGCCGCTCGACGTCGAGCCAGTCGAGGGCGAGCCCGACCAGGCGCCGCCGCGGACCGCCGGCATCGCGCTCGGCGAGCAGCGCCCGCCGCCCGACGAACTCGCGCTTCGAGAGGTCGACGAGGCGGCCGAGCCCGATCTCGCCCGGCGAGTAGGCCTGGTCGGGGGTCATCGCCGCCCGGCTGCTCGTGTAGTCGATGTCGAGGAGGATGAAGCCGGCCTCGATCCGGACGACGTCGAGGGCGAGCATGCCGGCGGCGCGCAGGCCGAAGGGCCGGCCGGCCGTCTCGAGCGCGGCCCACAGGTCCGGCGCGGCGTCGGCCTCGACCCACAGCTCGTAGCCGAGGTCGCCGGTGTAGCCGGTCCGGCTCACGTCGATCGGGATCCCCGCGACGACGGCCTCGCGGCGCCGGAAGAAGCGCAGGTCGGCGAAGGAGGCGCCGCTGGCGGCCTCGAGGACGGCCCGCGAGAGCGGCCCCTGGACGGCGACCGCAGCGACGCGCTCGGACAGTTCCTCGAGCTCGACGTCGAGCCCGGTCGCGTTCATCCGCAGCCAGCGCAGCTGCGGCTCGGCCGCCGTCCAGCGGTACGTCGTGTCGTCGAGGCGGGCGACCGTCCCGTCGTCGACGACCTTGCCCGCCTCGTCGCACCAGGGCGTGTACCAGACGCTCCCCAGGCCGAGCTTGCGGGCGTCGCGGGTGATGACGCGGTCGACGAGCGACAGCGCCCCGGGGCCGGCGACGCGGTACTTGTAGAGCGGCGACACGTCGATGAGGGCGGCCGCCTCCCGGATCGCCGTGTACTCGTGGACGAAGCTGTCCTCGTAGGCGCTCGCGGCGAGGTACCCGGACCACTCGCGCCACTGCTGCTTGCGATTGAGGGGCGCGGTGCGGGGGTGGAACGGGCTGCCGATGCTCACGCGGTTGCTCCTCCTGGCCGCAGCATATCGGCTCGGGCCGGCGTCGCTCGTCGCGGTTGCGTCCTGAGCGGCGGTCCGCAACGGCACCGCGGTCGCGGCCCGCGCCTCCTACACTCGTCCCCAGGACGAGGCAGGGGAGTGGAGGAGGGAGCGGGTGGCGCAGCGCTACGACGCCATCGTGATCGGGGGCGGGCACAACGGCCTGGTGGGCGGGGCGTACCTCGCCCGGGCCGGGCTGCGGACGGTCGTCCTCGAGCAGCGCCACGTCCTGGGTGGCGCGGCCGCGACCGAGGAGGTCGTGCCCGGCTTCCGGTTCACCGTCTTCAGCTACGTGGTGAGCCTGCTCCGCCCCGAGATCATCCGCGAGCTCGAGCTGCCGAGGCACGGCCTGGCGATCCTACCGCTCGACGGGACGTTCACCCCGCTCGACGACGACTACCTGTGGCGGGTCGACGACCACGGCCGGACGATGCGCGAGCTGCGGCGCTGGTCTCGCCTCGACGCCGAGGCGTACGAGGAGTACGGCCGGCTGATGGTCGAGATGGCCCGCTTCGTCAAGCCCGTCCTGTCGATGGTGCCGCCCGACCCGACCGTCCTCGATCCCCGGCCGTGGCTGCCCGTCGGCGCCCTCGCCCGCCGCTTCGCCGAGCTCTCCGACCGCCAGCAGCAGGCCTTCATCCAGCTCATGACGATGAGCTCGGCCGACTTCCTCGACCAGTGGTTCGAGACCGACCCGCTCAAGGCGACGATGTCCGCCTCGGGCATCATCGGCACGTTCCTGGGCGTCCGGTCGCCCGGCACGGCCTACGTCCTGCTGCACCATTACATGGGCGAGATCGACGGCGCCTTCCGGGCCTGGGGTCTGCCGCGCGGCGGGACCGGCGGCATCTCGAACGCGATCGGTGCGGCCGCCCGGGCCTTCGGGGCGGAGGTCCGGACCGAGGCGCGCGTCGAGCGCATCCTCGTCCGCGACGGGCGGGCGACGGGCGTCGTCCTCGAGGGCGGCGAGACGCTCGAGGCCGACGACGTCCTCTCCAGCCTCGACCCCCGCCAGACGTTCGAGCGGCTGCTCGAGCCGGACGTCCTGCCGACCGAGGCCCGCCTCGAGCTCGGCCGCTTCAAGTACCGGGGCTCATCCGGCAAGGTCAACCTCGCCCTCGACGGCCTGCCCGACTTTCGCTGCCTGCCGGGCCCGGGCGACCACCTCCGCGGTGCGATGAGCTTCTCGCCGTCGGTCGACTACATGGTCCGGGCCTACGAGGACGCCAAGTACGGCCGCTTCAGCCGTCGGCCGTACGTCGACTGCGTCATCCCGACGCTCACCGATCCCTCGATGGCGCCGCCCGGCAAGCACGTCATGAGCTGCTTCGTGCAGTACGCGCCCTACCAGCTGGCCGAGGGCGAGGGCACCTGGGACGATCAGCGCGAGGCCTTCGGCGAGGCCGTCATCGACACGATCGAGGAGCGGGCGCCCAACATCCGCTCGCTCATCGTCGGCCGGCAGGTCCTGACCCCGCTCGACATCGAGCGGACGATCGGGCTCTCCGAGGGCAACATCTTCCAGGGCGAGCTCACCCTCGAGCAACTCTTCTTCAACCGCCCCGTGCCCGGCTGGACGGGCTTCCGGACGCCGCTCCGCGACCTCTGGCTGTGCGGTTCCGCCGTCCATCCGGGGGGCGGCATCATGGGCGCGCCCGGCCGCCTGGCGGCGCTCGAGGTGCTCCGGGCGAGGCGTGACGGGCGACGCGGCCAGCGGGCCGAAAAGACTACGTCCGGGGAGGCGACGGGGCCGGGGAGCGGTGGCCTGCCTGGGGCTGCGCTGGGCGGCGTCGGCAGTGCGGGACGCGCCGCCCGACGGGCGTTCGACACGCTGCGAGACGCTGCGGCGGCCGCGGGACGTGGCCGGGAGGGCGGGACGGGATGGTGAGCGGGACGCTGCCCACCTGGGACGCCATCGTCGTCGGCGGCGGCCACAACGGCCTGGTCTGCGCCGCGTACCTCGCCCGCGGCGGCCTCCGGACGCTCGTCCTGGAGCGGCGAGAGACGGTCGGCGGGGCGGCCGCGACCGCGGAGCTGGAGCCGGGCGTCCGGATCCCGCTCGTGGCCGACACGGTGGGCCGGCTGCGGCCAGCGATCGCCCGCGACCTCCGCCTCCACGACCACGGCCTCCGCCTCATCGCGCCGGCGGTCCGCGCCTTCGCCCCGCAGCCCGACGGACGGGCCGTCACGCTCTGGGCCGACGTCGAGCGGACGGCCCGCGACCTCGGGGAGTGGTCCGCGGCGGACGCGGCCGCCTACCCCGTCTTCGACGCTCGCGTCCGCGTCTTCGGCCGCTTCCTCGCCGGGTTCGGCGACACGACGCCGCCCGACCTGCATGCTCCCGGCCTGGCCGATGCCCTGGCCGGGCTGCGGCTCGGTCGCGCCTGGCGCGGCCTCGGGACGGTGGACGGCCGGGCCCTGCTGCGGGCGCTGCCGATGGCCGTGGCCGACTTCGTCGGCGAGGCGTTCGAGTCCGAGGCTGTCCGGGCGACGCTCGCGACGCGCGGCGTCCGCTACGCCGCGCTCGGCCCGTGGTCGGCCGGCTCCACCGCGCACCTGCTCACCGATTCCGCGGCGCCGGGGGCCGGCGCGGCGGGCCAGACCGTCTTCGCGGTCGGCGGACCGGGCGCGCTCGCCGACGCGCTCGCTGCCGCGGCCCGGGCCGCCGGGGCGACGATCCGGACGGGCGAGGGGGTCCGCCGCGTGGCGACCCTCGACGGCCGCGTGCAGGGCGTCGTCCTGGCCTCCGGCGAGGAGGTCGCCGCCCCGATCGTCGTCTCCGCCCTCGACCCGAAGCGGACGCTGCTCGGCCTCCTCGACCCGGTCGAGCTCGGTCCGACGATGGTCTGGCGGGCCGGCAACCTGCGCCTCGGCGGCGTCGTGGCCAAGGTGGACCTCGCCCTGGCGGGCCTGCCGCACTTCCCGGCGGCCGGCGAGGGCCCCACCGCCGAACGCCGGCTCCGCGGCCGGATCCTCGTCGGGGCGACGAGCATCGACGACCTCGAGCGGGCCTTCGACGCCTCGACGGTCGGCCGGCTCTCCGACGCGCCGTTCCTCGAGGCGACCATCCCGTCCCTCGCCGACCCGTCGCTCGTCGTCGGCGCCCGCGAACCGCGCCACGTCATGAGCGTCCTCGTCCAGTGGGCGCCGTATCACCGCCGGGAGGGCGACTGGGACGCCGACCGGAAGCGGCTCGGGGATCTCGTCCTGGCCCGCCTCGACGAGGTCGCGCCGGGGATCGGCGCGCTCGTCACGGCGCGACGGGTGCTCACGCCGCTCGACCTCGAGCGCGAGTTCGGGATGACCGAGGGACACCCACTCCACGGCGAGCCGGGCCTCGACCAATGGTTCGCCTGGCGGCCCATGGCCGGGCTCGGTCGGTACCGGCTCCCGGTCGGAGGGCTGTACCTGGCCGGCTCCGGCGCGCATCCCGGCGGCGGCATCACCGGGGCGCCCGGCGCGAACGCCGCGCGGGAGGTCCTCGCCGACCGGCGGGCCGGCCTCCCATAGGGCGCAGTCGGCCTAGAGGCGGCCGGCCTCCCATTCCTGGCGGAGCCAGGGGACCACCTCGTCGAGCATCTCGTCGAGCGTCGTCCGCGCCTCGAAGCCGAGCAGCTGGCGGGCCTTGCGGACGTCGGGGACGCGCAGCTGGACGTCGTACTCGAACGAGGGGTCGTTGAGCACGCGGAACGGCTGGTCGCCGTTCACCCGGTGCCAGATCCGGGCCGCCAGGTCGAGGACGGTCGTGCCCGTGGGCGCGGAGAGGTTGAAGTCGGCGTTGACGCCGGCCTTGGACTCCATCGCCAGCCGGATGCCGCGTGCGATGTCGCCGGCGTACGTGTAGTGGCGGACCTGGTTGCCATCGCCCAGGATCCGCAGCGGATCCTGGCCCTTCAGGGTCTTGAGGACGAGGTCCGGCACGACGTGGCTGAGGGCGAGCCGAAGGTTGCCCGACTGGACCTCCGAGTCCCGCAGGGAGCGGCGCTCGCCGATGCCGACGGCGTTGAACGGCCGGACGATCGTGAACGGCAGGCGGTACTGCTCCCAGGCGCCGCGCGCGAAGTACTCGGCGGCGAGCTTCTGGAAGCCGTAGGTCGAGGCCGGCGGGGGACTCGTCAGCTGGGCGCCCTCCGGCGTCGGGAAGACGGAGGCGCACTCGTAGACGAGCGGGCTCGAGAGGATGACGATCCGCTCCAGGTGACCGTCGAGCGAGGCGTCGATGGCCGCGTCGAAGGTGGCCGCCATGATCCGCTCGTTGTCGGCCAGCAGGTCGTAGGCGAACTCGTGGTAGGAGGTGATCGCGCCGCCCATCGAGGCCGCCGCGACGAGCTGGTCGCAGTCGGCGGCCAGGCCACGCAGGAAGTCGGCGTCCTTGGCGTCGCCGCTGACCATCCGGTAGAGGGGGTGGTGGTCGAAGGTGCGGGTCGTCGGCCCGTACTTGCTGAAGTCGTCGACGCCGATCACCTCGTGCCCGGCGTCGAGCAGCTCCGGGATGAGGTAGCCGTTGATGAACCCGGCGGCGCCGGTGACGAGGACTCGCATGCGGTGTCGGACTCCGAGTCGGTGGCCGCCGCGAGCGGCCTCGCCGCCGGGTGACGTCCGGGGGCCCGACCCCCGCCCGGTGCGGCGATATCGGCCCGAGGATAGTCGGCCGGTCGCGGCGGCCGGAGGGTCGCAACGGCCCGTCCTCGGCGGCCATCCGGCCGGTCGGCCCGGGACCGGGCTGCTGCCGCGGAGCGCCCCTCAGCGGCGCTCCCGCTCGTGCTCCTCCTCGAGCCGGCGCTCCTCCTCCACCGCCGCTGCGCCCGCGGCGACGGACGGGCCGGCCTCCGGGACCTCGCCGGGCACCGGCCCGAGCTCCCAGCGCCAGCTGTGGAGGCGGCGGAGCAGCCGCCGCGCCGTCAGGTCGAGCTGGATGGGGGTGACGGCGATCCGCCGGTTGACCACGGCGTGGAAGTCGGTCCCCGGCACGGCCAGACCCGACGGTGGCGGGCCGCCGATCCAGAAGTAGGGGATGCCGCGCGGGTCGAGGCGGCGGACGAGCTCGTCCTGGTAGACGCGCTTGCCGAGCCGCGTCAGCTCGATGCCGTCGACCTCGTCCGCCGGGACCGCCGGGACGTTGACGTTGATGAGCTCGCCGGCCGACAGGCCGCGCTCGAGGATGTTGCGGGCGACGACGGCGGCGGCTCGGGCCGCCAGGCTGAAGTCGGGATGCTCGTAGTACTCCTGCGAGATGGCGAAGGCCGGGCAGCCGTTGATGACGCCCTCCATCGCCGCGCTGACCGTGCCCGAGTAGGTGATGTCATCGCCCAGGTTCGCCCCGTAGTTGATGCCGGCCGCGACGAGGTCGAAGCCGTGGCCGAAGTAGCCCAGGAAGGCGAGGCTGACGGCGTCGGTCGGCGAGCCGTCGACCGACCAGCCGGTCGAGCCGTCGGCGAGCAGGCGCTCGCGGACACGGAGCGGGCGCATCAGGGTCTTGGTGTGGCCGACGGCGCTCTGGTTCGTCTCCGGCGCGACGACGAAGGTGTCGCCGATGGGGTCGAGGGCCTGCTTCAGCGCCAGCAGGCCGCGCGACTCGATGCCGTCGTCGTTGGTGACGAGGATGCGCGGCCGGCTCGTCCATTCCCCGAGGGGGCGGGCGTGCTGGCGGAGGGCCCGCGCTCGACGATGGCGGGGCGCGGCGAGCGGCTCGCCACGCTCGAGGTCCACGTCGCGCCGCTCGAGGCGGCTCTGCTCGCGGCTGCCGTCGGAGGGGCCGGGCGAGGAGGCGGCGGTGGCGCGCCGGGGCGCGCCGTCGAGCTGGCCGAGGTCGGCGGGGTGGCCGGGCGCGCCGGGGACGTGTCCCGTCGCGGGCCCCTGGCGGCGTCGGCTGTCGCCGGGGCGTGCCGCACCCGCGCCGTCGCCGCCGTCGGCCGCTCCGGCCGGTCGTCGTCCCGGCATCAGCGCTCGGTCCCGGGGCCGGCCGACGGGCCGCCCGTCGCGTCGTGCGCCGGCGCCGTCGACCGGCTCCCTTCCACGCCGGACGCGGGGGCCGGAGCCCGTCGCAGGGGCAGTCCGGGCAGAGCGCTCCGCAGTCCCAGGCGCCGCGGACTGGCGTCGGCCATCGCCTCGTCGAGCTCGCGATCCTGCCCCGGCAGCGGCTCGCGGGGGATCCGGACGCGGCGGCCCTCACGCTCCTCGAGCCGGCGTGCCGCCCGCGCCGCCACCGATCGCGTCTCGGTCGCCGTGTGGCCGAGGTAGTAGAAGAAGAAGGCGGAGCAGACGGCCGCGATCGGGATGCCGAAGATCGCCCCCGCCACCCCGGCGACCTTGCTGCCGATGAGCACCGAGGCCAGGACGACGATGGGGTGGATGCCGACGGCCTCCGACATGAGGCGCGGCTGGACGACGTTCATGACCAGGAACCAGCCGACGCCCATGATCAGGAGGGCGGGCAGCGTCGCGTCGGGGCGGAGCAGCAGCGCGACCAGGACCGGCGGCGCCCAGGACAGGAAGGGCCCGAAGAACGGGATCGCCTGCAGGACGCCGACCGCGGCCGTCGTGACCGGCAGGTAGTCGAGGTGGAGCGCGGCGCTGGTCAGGGCGGCCACGGCCGCGTACAGCAGGCCCATCACGGCCTGGCCGCGGAGGAAGCCGCCGAAGCTGCGGCTGACGCTGCTCTCGAGGAGCCGCGCCTCGTCCGTGTAGCCCGGCGGGACCAGGCGGAAGAGGAACGACAGGATCCGGTCGCGGTCGAGGGCCATGTAGAGCGACAGGATCAGGACGATGAGGAGGTTGCCCAGGACGCCCAGGCTCGCCACGGCGAGCTGCCGGAGGGGATCGATGAGCTCGCTCGCGCCGAGCCGGAGGCTGTCGAGGAAGGCTTTGCCCTGGGCCACCAGGTCGACCTGGCCGAGGCCGATGGCCGCCAGCCGCTCCTGCCATGGCGCGAGGAGGCGGGGCAGCTGTTCGCTGAGCTGCGTGCTCGAGACGAACTGGCTGATCGAGGTGGCCATGCTCTCGGCGAGCAGCAGGGCGCCGACGACGAGCAGGCCGAGGATGAGGCCGTAGGCGAGGATGACGGCGACCGGTCGCGGCAGGCCGGGCAGCAGGCGCATCAGGCCGCCGGCCAGCGGGCTCAGGATGAAGGCGAGCAGCCAGGCCAGGAAGAAGACGAGGATGATGTCGCCGAAGAACAGGACGAGCTGGCTGACGAAGCCGACGACGACGAAGGCGACGGCGACGGTCGCCAGGACGAGGAACGCCGTCAGCCAGCGCTGCTGGCGCTCGGTGAACTCGAAGGCCATCGCTCGCTCGCCCGCCTCGTTCGTCCCGACTCCAGCGGACCGGGGGACGTCCCTCCGCCGGTCGGCCGCCCTGTCACCTCGCCGTGCTGCACCGATGGGGGAGTGGCGGTCCCTCCCCTGGCCTGCATGGTAGCCCTCGCCGGTTAGCGCCCGCTCACCCGGGCCGTCGCCGGCGATCGGCACCAGCTGCGGGAGCGATCCGGCACGAGCCGCCGGCGGCCGCTCCGTCACTCATCGAGCCGGACGATCTTGTACGGGATCTCGTCACCCACGACGCGACCGCGGGGAGACCTGACGACGACGGTCGCTGGTGTACGAGCGCGCCCGCCGCGCGGCGGGCACGGGCGGAGCCCTTCGCTTCGCGACCGACCCCGACGCCGACTCCCGTCGAACATCGTCCGCAGCGATGCGTGACGGGATGAGGCCCGCGATCGCGGTGGAGGATCGTCTCCAGCGATGCGTGACGGAACGAGGCGCGGTCGCCGCGGTCGTGCTAGCGCAGGCCCATCCGCTCGCGGACCTCGGCCATCGTCGCCTCGGCGATCGGCCGGATCCGCTCGGCGCCCTCGGCCAGGATGCGGTCGACCCGGGCCGGGTCGCCGATCAGGGAGAGGTAGCGCTCCCGGGCCGGCGCATAGTGATCCACGATCCGCTCGGCCAGCAGCTTCTTCGTGTCCACGCAGCCCGTCCGCGCCGTTCGCTCACCCTCCCAGATCGACTCGAAGTCGGGCGAGAAGAAGCGGTGCAGCTGGCAGACGTTGCAGACCTCGGGCCGGCCCGGATCGCTCCGCAGGATCCGCTGGGTGTCCGTGACCATCGACATGACCTGCCTCCGGATCACGGCCGGCTCGGCCAGGATCTCGATGGTGTTGCCGAGCGACTTCGACATCTTGCGCGAGCCGTCGGTCCCGAGCACCACCGGCGCCTCGGTGTGGACGGCCTGAGGCTCGGGGAACGTGTCGCCGTACATCGCGTTGAAGCGCCGCACGATCTCGCGGGTCAGCTCGAGGTGCGCCGACTGGTCCTTGCCGACGGGCACGAGCGTCGCCTTGTAGAGGACGATGTCGGCCGCCATGAGGGCCGGGTAGGTCAGCAGGCCGTGGTTGACGTCCTCGGGCTGGCTCTCGCGCTTGTCCTTGTACGACGGCGTCCGCTCGAGCCAGCTGACCGGCGTGACGGTCATCAGGAGCCAGGCGAGCTCGGTCACCTCGGGGCGGTGCGACTGGACGAAGAGCGTGCAGCGGTCCGGGTCGAGGCCGAGAGCCAGGAGGGTCGCCGCCATCTCCCGCGTCCGCTGCCGCAGCGCCTCCGCGGAGTGCGTGCTCGTCAGGGCGTGGTAGTCGACGATACAGTAGATCGCCTCGTACTCGGACTGCAGCCTGACGTAGTTGCGGATGGCCCCCAGGTCGTTGCCGAGGTGCGGCACACCGGAGGGCTGGATGCCGCTGAAGATGCGGGGCCGGGCGGACGATGAGGCGGCGGGCGCGGCCTCAGCGGCGGGCTGGACGGGTGGGGTGGTGACGGTCGGCATGGCCCGCCGAGTGTAGCCGACGGGCGGGGGCGCCCTGGCGGCAGGGGCCGGCGAGCGGACGACGACCGGGCGGCCGGCGGCCTCGGCTACCATGCCGCCATGAGGGACGCCAGCCGCCGAGACCGCGAGCCGCGCCGGGCCACAGCCGCGCGGCGGGGCCGATGAGTCGGCCGCCGCTCCGGGTGGCCGTGCTCGGCGCGGGCACCGTCGGCCGGGAGGTCGTGCGGGCCTTCCTCGAGCGGCCCGAGCGCCTCGCGACCGCCGACGGCCAGCAGCTCGCCCTCGCCGGGGTCGCCGTGCGCGACCTGGGCGGGGCGCGGAGCCGGGGCGTCCCCGCCGAGCTGCTGACCGACGCGCCGGCCCACCTCGTCGCCGATCCGACCGTCGACGTCGTCGTCGAGCTGATGGGCGGCGACGAGCCCGCTCACACCCTCATCGCGGCAGCCCTCGCGGCGGGCAAGCCCGTCGTCACCGCCAACAAGCACGTTGTCGCCCACCACGGGCCCGAGCTCGAGGCGATCGCCCGCCGGACGCGCGCCCCGCTCCGCTTCGAGGCCGCGGTCGCCGGGGGGATCCCGGTCCTGGCGCCGCTCGCCGCCGACCTCGCCGCCAACGAGATCCGCCGGGTCCGCGGCATCGTCAACGGGTCCACGAACTTCGTGTTGACCGCGATGGCTCGCGACGGCCGCGACTACGACGAGGTCATCGCCGAGGCTCGCGCGGCCGGCTACCTCGAGGCGGACCCGCGGGCCGACGTCGAGGGCCACGACGCGGTCAACAAGATCGTGCTCCTCGCCCGACTCGCCTTCGGCCGCTGGCTCGACCCCGCCAGCGTCGCGCACGTCGCGCCCGCCGCCGGCGGGGAGGGGCGGCCCGGCATCACGGGGGTGAGCGCGGCGGACATGTCGGCGGCCGCGTCCCTCGGTCTCGTGATCCGGCTCGTCGCCGCGGCCGAGCGCCTGGCCGATGGCTCGATCGCGGCGAGCGTCCTGCCAACGGCGGTGCCGGCCGTCGGGCCGCTGGGCCGGACCGACGGCGTCCTGAACCGCGTCGAGGTCACCGCCGAGCCGCTCGGGGCCGTCGCCTTCGAGGGACCGGGGGCCGGTGGCGGCGCGACGGGGAGCGCGGTCCTGGGCGACCTGCTCGCCGTCGCCCGGGGCGCTGGCAGCACCTGGGCCGGCCTCCCGGCGGCAGCGGCCGCGCCCGAGACCGCCTGTCGACCCGCCGATCCCGATGGGGGCTGGCTCGTCTTCCTGCCCGGGACGACCGAGGCGACCGTTGCAGCGGCGCTCCCGCGCGCCCGACTCGTGCCGGTCCGCGACGGCGTGGCGGCCCGCCTGCCCGGGGACCCGGCCTCCGCCCGCGCGGCGATCGGCGCCCTGCTGGCGCAGCGGCCTGCCGGTGCGGACGCCGTGACGCTGTACCGGGTCGAGGAGTCCTGAGGTGGCCCGGCCCACGCTCGTCGAGCGCTACCGCGAGTTCCTGCCGCTCACCCCGGCCACGCCGGACCTGTCGCGCGGCGAGGGCTTCACCCCGCTCGTCCCCGCCCCGCGGCTCGGCGCGGCGATCGGCGTGCCCGACCTGCACCTGAAGGTCGAGGGCCAGAACCCGACCGGATCGTTCAAGGACCGGGGGATGGTCGTCGCCGTCGCCAAGGCCGTCGAGGAGGGGGCGAGGGCCATCATCTGCGCCTCGACCGGCAACACGTCAGCCTCGGCGGCGGCCTACGGCGCCGCGGCCGGCCTCGAGGTCGTGGTCGTCCTGCCGAAGGGTCGGATCGCCCTGGGCAAGCTCCTCCAGGCCCTCGCCGCCGGCGCCAGCGTGGTCGCCGTCGACGGCAACTTCGACGTCGCCCTGCGCGTCGTCCGCGAGCTGGCGGAGCGGCCCGACCGCCCGGTGACCCTCGTCAACTCGGTCAACCCGTACCGCATCGAGGGCCAGAAGACGGCCGCCTTCGAGGTCTGCGACGACCTGGGCGAGGCGCCGGACATCCTGGCCATCCCGGTCGGCAACGCCGGCAACATCACGGCCTACTGGCAGGGCTTCCGGGAGTACGAGGCCTGCGGTCGCAGCCGCCGGCTGCCGCGGATGTGGGGCTTCCAGGCGGCCGGCGCCGCGCCGATCGTCCTCGGCCGGCCCGTGGAGGCGCCGGAGACCGTCGCGACCGCCATCCGCATCGGCAACCCGGCCTCCTGGGCCCGCGCGGTCGCTGCGCGGGACGAGTCCGCCGGCAGGATCGGGGCGGTCAGCGACGACGAGATCCTGGCCGCGTATCGCGACGTGGCAACGCTCGAGGGCGTCTTCTGCGAGCCGTCGTCCGCGGCAAGCATCGCCGGGGTCCGCAAGGCCGCGGCGGCGGGCGAGGTCCCGGCCGGGTCGCGCGTCGTCTGCGTCCTGACGGGCAACGGGCTGAAGGACCCGGAGACCGCCGAGCGCCAGGCGGCCGGGGCGGCGACGATCCGGGAGTCCGCGGCGACGACGGAGGGGGTCAGCCGGGCGCTGGGCTGGTAGGTCAGGACGTTCGGCCGATGGCGGCAGGCCAGCGCCCGGCGCAGTGTGGGTCGGCGATCGGACGAGCGGGGACAGCGACGGGGAGCCGAAGGCGAGGGGTCGACGATGAACTGGCTGGCCGAGCTGGACGGGCGGCGCGTCACGGTCGAGGTGCCGGCCACGACGGCCAACCTGGGGGCCGGCTACGACTGCCTCGGGCTGGCCCTGGGCCTGGTCGACCGGGTCGAGCTCGAGGTCCGCGGCTGGGCCCACGGACGCGTCGAGCTGGCGGTCGAGGGCGAGGGCGCCGACGAGCTGCCGGCGGGCCGCGAGAACAGGTTCGTCGTGGCCCTGGAGCGGGTGCTCGAGCGGGCTCGCGGGCCGCTCCCCGAGACGCTCGGCTGGAGCGTCCGGATGGTGAACCACATCCCGCTGGCCCGCGGCCTCGGCTCGTCGGCCGCCGGCACCATTGGCGGACTGCTGGCGGGCAACGCCCTGCTCGGCGGGACGGCGGACGCGGCGGCCCTGCTCACCCTCGCCGTCGAGCTCGAGGGTCACCCGGACAACGCGGCCGCGGCGCTCCTCGGCGGCTTCGTGGTCGTGGACGCGACCAGCGGAACGCCGCCCCGAGCGGTCCGCTTCGACGCCCCGCGCGATCTCCGGGCCGTCCTGTTCGTGCCCGATCTGCGACTGCCGACCGAGCGGATGCGGGCCGTGCTGCCCGAGCGGGTCCCGCTCGAGGATGCCGTCGCCAACCTGTCCCGCGTCGCGGTCGGCGTGGCGGGCATCGCCGCCGGCCGGACGGACCTGCTGGCGGCGCTCACCGCGGACCGCCTCCACGAGCCGTACCGCGCCGCCGTCTACCCGCAGCTCCCCAGGCTGGTCGCCGCGGCCCGCGAAGCCGGCGCCCTCGGCGCCTGCCTCTCCGGAGCCGGCTCGACCGTCGTCGCGTTCAGCGATTCGCTCGCCGCGATCACCCGCATCGAGGCCGCCCTGCTCGCGGCGGCCGCCGACCAGGACTTCGCGGGCGCCGTGCAGGTCGTGGAGCCGCGCAACGCCGGGGCGCGGGTCCTCGCCCCGTAGGCTCGCCGTCCGCCGTGCCGGACTTCGCCCCCCGCATCGGCGACGCGATCGGCGGCCTGGGTGCGGGCATCGCGGCGGCCATGGCGGGCGCGGCCGCCGGACTCGCCGACGCGATCCGCGGCGCCGCGGCGAACGGCGCGGCGGTCGGGCTGGTCGCGGTCCTCGTCCTGCTGCTCCTCGGCTGGTTCGCCCTCCGCCACTGAGGATCGCCGGACAGGCGTGCAACGTGGATCAGTCCACCGGCCGCGCTCAGCCTGTCGCGACGGCCTCCAGGCGCCGCCGCAGGTAGCGGCCGGTCAGCGAGGCCTCGGCCCGTACGAGCTCGCTGGGCGGCCCCTCGAAGACCACCCGCCCGCCGTCGTGGCCACCCCCAGGACCCAGGTCGATGACCCAGTCGGCCCGGGCGACGACGTCGAGGTTGTGCTCGATGACGATCACCGTCCGGCCGCCGTCGACGAGGCGGTCGAGCAGCCGGACCAGGTTGTCGACATCCTGCATGTGGAGTCCGGTCGTCGGCTCGTCGAGGACGTACACCTCCGTCGGGCTGGCCATCTCGATCGCCAGCTTCAGCCGCTGGCGCTCGCCGCCGGAGAGCGTGTCGAGCTCCTGGCCGAGGGTGACATAGCCGAGGCCGACGTCGGCCAGTCGGTCGAGCACGGCGCGGACGGGCCGCTCGGTGAAGAATGCCTGCGCCTCCTCCACCGACATCGCCAGCACCTCGACGATGCTGCGGCCGCGCAGCCGGTGCTGCAGGACCTCGTCCGAGTAGCGCCGGCCCTCGCACACCTCGCAGACGCTGACGACCTCGGCCATGAAGCCCAGGCTCGTGTACGTCCTGCCGAGGCCGTTGCAGGCCGGGCAGGCGCCCTCGGAGTTCGCGCTGAAGAGGGCCGCCTTGACGCCGTTCGCCTTCGCGAAGGCCGCCCGGATCGGGTCGAGGATGCCGGTGTAGGTGGCCGGGTTCGACCGGCGCGAGCCGCGGATCGCCGACTGGTCGATGACCGTGACCGACGGGTCGGTCCGGGGCAGGCAGCCGTGGATGAGCGAGCTCTTGCCCGAGCCGGCCACGCCGGTCACGGCGACGAGCACGCCGAGGGGGACGTCGACCGAGACGTCCCTCAGGTTGTGCAGGCGGGCGTCCCGGATGGGGATCGAGCCGCGCGGACGTCGTGGCTGCCGCTTGATCCCCTGGCGGACCTCGAGGTGGCGGCCGGTCGCGGTGCCGGACGCGGCGAGGCCATCGACGGGACCCTCGTACACGACGGTCCCGCCGTGCGGGCCCGCTCCGGGGCCCATGTCGACGATGTGGTCGGCGATGCGGATCACCTCTGGGTCGTGCTCGACGACGAGGACGGTGTTGCCCTTGTCGCGCAGCCGCCGCAGCAGGGCGTTCATGCGTGCGACGTCGTGCGCGTGCAGCCCGATGGTCGGCTCGTCGAAGACGTAGGTCACGTCGGTCAGGGCGGAGCCCAGGTGGCGGATCATGCGGGTCCGCTGCGCCTCGCCGCCGGACAGCGTTCCTGCCGCCCGGTCCAGGCTGAGGTACCCCAGGCCCATCTCCACGAACGCGTCGAGGGTCGTGGCCAGCGCCGCGAGCATGGGCCCCACGGCCGGCTCGTCGAGGCCGTGGACCCAGGCGGCCAGGTCGCTGATCTGCATCGCGCAGACGTCAGCGATGGACAGGCCGGCGATCCTCGACGAGCGCGCCGTCTCGTTGAGCCGGGTGCCGCCACAGTCGGGGCAGGCCCGGAACGTGACGGCCCGCTCGACGAACGCGCGGAGGTGCGGCTGGAGTGAATCGATGTCCTTCGAGAGCATCGATTCCTGGATCCTCGGCACGAGCCCCCGATAGGTCAGGTTGATGCCATTGATCCTGACCTTCGTCGGCTCCCGGTACAGGAAGTCGTTGAGCTCGGTCTGGCTGTAGTCGCGGATGGGCTTGGCTGGGTCGAGGAAGCCCGACTCGGTGTAGAGGCGGGTTCCCCAGCCGTCCGCCGTGAACCCCGGGATCGTGATGGCGCCCTCGGCGAGTGACCTCGTCTCGTCGTAGAGCTGGCCCAGGTCGATGTCGTTGGCGACGCCCATGCCCTCGCAGCGGGGGCACATGCCGCCGGCGAGGGAGAACGAGCGGACCTCCGTCGTGCCCGCCACGTGCTCGACCGTGACGGCGCCCCCGTCGTGCTCATGCTCGCCTGCATCGGCGGCCCATACGGCCCGGCGGGCGCCGCGCTCGATCGTGATCGTCCCTGACGCGCGGACCGACGGGATGTTGAAGGCGAACGCCTGCGGCCCGCCGATGTGTGGCCGTCCGATGCGGCTGAAGATGACCCGCAGGAAGGCGTTGGCGTCGGTGACGGTGCCGACCGTCGAGCGCACGTTCGCGCCCAGCCGCTCCTGGTCGAGGATGATCGCGGTCGTCAGCCCCTCGAGCGAGTCGACGTCCGGCCGGGCGAGGGTCGGCATGAACCCCTGCAGGAACGCGCTGTAGGTCTCGTTGATCAGGCGCTGCGATTCCGCCGCGATCGTCTGGAAGACGAGCGAGCTCTTGCCCGATCCCGAGACGCCGGTGAACACGGTCAGGCGGCGCTTCGGGATGTCGAGGCTCACCTCGCGCAGGTTGTTCTCCCGGGCGCCCCGGACCTCGATCGCCCCCCAGGCAGCCTCGAGCGGTGTCGGCCTCGCCATCCCGGCGTCAGCCCGCGGCCTGCTTCACGAGCTCGGTGATCCTTGCCTCGTCGGCCGGCCTCAGGTCTGTCAGGGCGAAGGCGGTGGGCCACATCGAGCCCTGGTCCAGGTTCGCCTGCTGTTCGAACCCGAGCGTCGAGTACCGCTCCTTGAACTTCGAGGCGGGCTTGAAGAAGCAGACGATACGGCCGTCCCGCGCGTAGGCCGGCATCCCGTAGTACGTCCGCGGGACGAGGTGCGGCGCGGCGGCGGTCACCAGGGCATGGACGCGCTCGGCGAGGGCGCGATCGTGCTCGGGCATCGCGGCGATCTTCGCCCGGATGTCGCGCTCGCCCGCCGCCCGCTCGTCGGCGGGGTCGCGGCGGGCGGACGGCCTGCGCTCTCGGGCCCCTTCCTGCATCGCCGCCCGCTCTTCGTCGGTCCAGGCGGTGACGGCCGCCTGCACCGCCCTGGATCGCCTGTTCGGTGCCTTCGTGTCGGCCATCTCGACATCCCTTCCGTTTCGAACAGGATCGTGCCGATCGCTCAGGCGGTCGTCCTCGCCCGGGTCTTGCCCTGCTGGAGGATCCGGATCGCGTTGCCGAACGGGTCGCGGATCCCCATGTCCGTGCCGTAGAAGTGGTCCGTGGGCTCCTGGGTGAAGTCGCTGACGCCGCGGGCCCGGAGGGTCTCGTAGAGTCCGCGGACATCGTCGGTCAGGAAGACCAGGCCGGCCATGGCGCCCTTGGCGATCAGCTCGCGCAGCTGCTCGGCGGTGGCCTCGTCGTGCAGCGGCGGGCCCGGCTGCTCGAGGGAGATCTCCGTGGCGTCGCCGGGCACCCGGACGGTCAGCCAGCGGTAGGTGCCCTGCCGGACGTCGTTGCCGACCTCCAGCCCGAGCTTGTGGACGTAGAAGTCGAGGGCCTCCTCCTTGTCGAGGACCATGATGGAGGCGACGTTCAGGCTCGTGATCATCGCGGCTTCCCCTGATGCGAGGCTCGATCGGATGACGGGATCCTAGGGAGCCGAGGCCGGGACGGCTTCTCCAAAGCTGCTCGATCTCGGGCCCGCGGCCGCCTCCCGCGGCCTCGTGTTCGAGATCTGGACGCAGTTGGGTGCCGGGATCGGCTCGTGGCCAGCCCGGTAGCTGCTGGGCGACTCGCCGACGATCGCCCGGAACGTCCGGCTGAAGGTCCCCAGGCTGGTGAACCCGACGTCGAAGCAGATGTCGGTGACCATGCGATCGGTCTCGCGGAGGAGGAACATCGAGCGCTCGACGCGGCGGCGCTGGAGGTAGCGGTGCGGCGTCTCCCCGAAGCAGGCCCGGAAGCTGCGGCTGAAATGGGCCGCGGACACGTGGGCCACCGCGGCGACCGCCTGCACGTCGAGGGGCTCGGCATAGGCGCGGTCCATCGCGTCGCGGGCGCGCAGGAGGCGCCGGTTCAGGTCCTCGACATCGCGGCTCACGACGGAACGCTACGTCATCGGCCCGCCGGACGCTGCCGTGCATGTCGCTCGATGAAGTCGCGCACCCGTCGCCAGGCCTCGTCCGACTGGGCCTGGAACTCGGCCGCCTTCCGGTCGAAGAAGCTGTGGGGCGCGTCCGGCGCGATCCACGTCTCGTGCTCCACCCCCGCGGCCCGGAGGGCGGCGTCGAAGCTCTGAGCGGCCGCGGTCGGGATGCCCTGGTCGGCGCCGCCGAAGATGGCGAGCACAGGGCACTCGAACCGGCCCAGCTCGTCGATCGGCGCAGGTACGCCGCCCCGGCTCTCGCCGACGGGCCAGCCGTAGAACCCGACGACACCGGCCAGGCCGAGCCCGAGCGTCGCGCTGTCGTACGAGGTGCGGCCGCCGAAGCAGAAGCCGACGGTGAACGCGGACCGGACGCGGCCGTCCGCGCGCAGCGCCTCGACCCCAGCCCGGATGTCCTGCTGCAGGGACGCCCAGGCCACCTGCCCGATGTGCGGCTGGTGGTCGAAGTCGTCCGCCCGCTCGGCCGTCCCGGCCGTCCGGCCGAAGTAGTCGATCGCCACCGCGTCCACCCCCGCCTCGGCGAACCGCAGGGCCAGCTCCTCGTAGTAGGGGTGCAGGCCCCGGACGTCGGGCAGGACGAGCATGCCGGCCCCGGAGGGCTGCGCGGCACGGGCCCGGAAGGCGCGGAACGAGGTGCCGTCCGCCGCCGCCAGGGTGAGCGACTCGTGGTCCAGGGCGCCGCCGGCGATCGCGGCGATGGGCGGCCGGCTGTCGAGGTCGAAGCACATGGGACGCGGGCTCCTCGGGGCGCGGTGAGTGGTGGGAGGCGATGGTGCCACGGGTCCCGCCGCGACGCCGTCGCTGGCGGGCACCCCTCCGGTCCGGCGCCGCACGCCGCGACGGCCGCGCGTCCCGCCCTGCCGTGAGCGTGGGCGGCGCCGTGGCCGCTGGTAGAATCCCGTCCATGTCCCCCCTGGTCGTCCAGAAGTTCGGCGGCTCGTCCGTCGCCGACGCCGACCGCATCCGGCGCGTCGCCCGGCGGATCGCCCGCGAACGGGCCGCCGGCAGCGACCTCGTCGTCGTCGTCTCGGCCATGGGCGACACGACCGACGAGCTGCTCGCCCTCGCGGCCGCCATCACCGACGAGCCGGACCCGCGCGAGCTCGACGTCCTGCTGGCGACCGGCGAGCACCAGTCGGCGACGCTCGTCAGCATGGCCCTCCACGCCCTCGGCGTGCCGGCCATCAGCCTGACCGGGCCGCAGGCCGGCATCACGACCGACGGCCGCTACGGCCGGGCTCGCATCGCCGGCATCGAGCCGGCGCGGGTCGAGGCCGAGCTCGCCGCGGGCAAGGTCGTCATCGTGGCCGGCTTCCAGGGTCTCAGCGCCACGGCCGCCGAGAAGGCCGAGCTCACGACGCTGGGCCGGGGCGGCTCCGACACGACCGCGGTCGCCCTGGCCGCCCGCCTGCGAGCCGACCGCTGCCAGATCTTCACGGACGTCCGCGGCATCTACAGCGCCGACCCGCGGCTCGTGCCCGAGGCCCGCCAGCTGCCGATCATCGGCTACGAGGAGATGCTCGAGCTGGCCCACCAGGGCGCCCAGGTGATGCAGACGCGGGCGGTCGAGCTGGGCTGGGTCAATGACGTCGTCATCGAGGTCCTCAGCTCGTTCGAGGAGGCCCCCGGCACGCTCATCAAGGAGGACCCCTTCGTGGAGCAGCGCAACAAGGTGCGCGGCCTGGCCCACGACCGGAACGTCGCCAAGGTCACCCTCGTCGAGGTCCCCGACCGGCCCGGCGTGGCCCGCGCCGTCTTCGAGCCGCTGGCCGAGGCCGGCATCGTCGTCGACATGATCGTCCAGAACGTGGGCCACGGCGGGGCGACGGACCTCTCGTTCACGATCCCCCAGGTGGACCTCGCCCGGGCCAAGCGGATCCTGGAGCCGGTCGCCCGGGATCTCGGCTTCCGCGAGCTGACCACCGACGCCTCGGTCGCCAAGGTGTCGATCGTCGGGGCGGGCATCCAGAACGCGCCCGGCTATGCGGCCCGGATGTTCGGCTCGCTCGCCGACGCGGGGGTCAACATCGAGATGATCACGACCTCCGAGATCCGGATCACGACGATGATCGCGGAGGCCGACCTGGAGACCGCGATGCGGGCCCTCCACGCCGCCTTCGAGCTCGAGCGGCCGGACGACCTCCCGGCGGAGGCCGGGCTGGGGGAGAGCGGGGCACGGGAAGGGTCGGCGCCCGCGCCGGCAGGGGCGAGCTGAGCGGGTCGGGCCCGGTCGTGGCCGTCCCGCCCTTCTTCACCCGTTCCGAGCGCTTCGCGGTCGTCGGCTCGACCAACGATGTCGTCCGCGACTGGCTGGCGGCCGGGACGGCGGAGGTCTGCCTGGCCGTCGCCGACGAGCAGTCGGCCGGCCGCGGCCGCGAGGCGCGGCGCTGGGTCGCGCCGCCCGGCGCGGGCCTGCTCCTCTCGCTCGGCTTCCGGCCGACCTGGCTCGCGCCCGACCGAGCCTGGCGCCTCGCGGCTGCCGTCGCCCTGGCCATCGCCGACGCGGCCGAGGAGGTGGCCGGCCTGCGCGACGGCAGCGTGCGCCTGAAGTGGCCGAACGACCTGGTCCTGGAGGAGCGCGTCGGCCCTGGGTCGCTCGCCGCGACCCGCGGCGGGACGGACGCGCCGGGCGGGCGCGTCGTCCGCAAGCTCGGCGGCGTCCTCGGGGAAAGCGATGGGCTGGGCGGGCCCGACCCGCGCGTCGTCGTCGGGCTGGGCCTGAACGCGGATTGGGCGCGGGTCGACTTCCCGGCCGAGCTGGCCGGGTCGATGACGAGCCTGCGGGAGGCGTCCGGGGGACGGCCGATCGACCGCGATGCCCTCCTCGAGGCGTTCCTCGGCCGGCTCGAGGCCCGCGTGCTGGCCCTCCGCGGCGGGGCCTTCGACGTGGCCGGTTGGCACGCCCGCCAGCTCACGACCGGTCGCACCGTCCGGCTCGAGGTCGCCGGCGAGGCGGTCGAGGCGCTGGCGGTCGGCGTCGATGGGACGAGCGGGGCGCTGCTCGTGCGGGACCCGGCGACGGGCGGGGAGCGGGCCGTCCTGGCGGGCGAGGTGACCCACGTCCGCCTCGCCGATCCGCCGGCGAGCCTGGACGCGGCGCCGGCCGGGCCGGCGGTCGCCGGGTCCGGGGTGTAACAGGATGGCCACGACGGTGTTGAGGACATCGAGCGCGGCGGAGGGCCCGCGGCTCGCCCGGCTGGATCCCGACCGGCGGCTAGTGGAGGCCGCCCGGCGCGACCCGGCGCGGTTCGACGCCCTGTACCGGAGATACCTCGCCCAGGTGTACTCGTTCGCCTACCACGAGCTGGCCGACCACCACGCGGCCGAGGACGCGACGGAACGGACGTTCCTGCAGGCCCTCGCCGCGCTGCCCCGCTTCGAGGAGCGGGCAGGATCGGCCGACGGCGCCGACGCCTCGACGTTCCGGGTCTGGCTCTTCCGGATCGCCCGCAACGTCCTGGCGAACGAGCGCCGCTCAGCGCGCCGACGGCGACTCGCCCCGCTCGAGGCGGCGGCCACACTGCCCGGACCGCTGGACGTGGAGCGGACCGCGGAGACGCGCGAGTCGGTCGGGGCGGCCTGGACTGCGGTCCGCCGCCTGGCCGACGACCGCCGACGGGCCATCGTCCTGCGCTTCGTGGAGGAGATGAGCATCGCCGAGATCGCCGAGATCCTGGGCCGCTCGGAGGGCGCCGTCCGCGTCCTGCTCCATCGCGGCCTCAAGGACGTGGCGGCGGCCCTCGGGGAGCGCGGCTCGTGAGCCCGCGTCGACCCCTCGGGGACGGCGACGCGGCCCGCCGGACGGCGGCCCACCTGGACGCGCTGCTGGCCGCGGACGAGCGCCGCGCGCTCGGCGTCCCGGCGGACACGGCGCTGGACCCCGATGTCCGCCTGGCGGCGCGCCGGCTGGCGGCCGAGTCGCTGCGCGTCCATCCCTCGTTCCGCTTCGAGGAGCGGCTGGCGGCGCGCCTCGCGACCGCGGCCCGCTCGCCGGGCGCGGCGCCGGCTGCCGCCGACTCCCGGCCGGCCGAGCCGATCCCGCTGCCGCTCGCGCCGCTCAGCGGGTCGTCACTCGCGGTCCCGGCGACCGGTGCCCTCGAGCCTGGGCTCGTCGAGCTGCTGGCCGGCCTGCCCGGCGCCGCCCGGGCGCGCCTGCCCGGTCGAGCCTCGCGCCAGGTCCTCATCGGGGGCGCCGTCACCTCGGCGCTCTCGCTCGCCGGCGCCGTCCTCGTCGCCTGGCGGCTCGCCCATCCCAGTGCCGGGCCGATGGCCCGCGCCGTGCGCGCCGCGAACGCCGACCGGGCGCGACGGGCCGCGACGACCGCGGCGGCCGTGGCCGGGGGCCTCGGGACCGGCGGCTTCGGCGGGCTCGGCGGAGGGCTCGCCTGATGCCGATCAACCTGCCCTTCCGGGCCCGCCGCAACGACTTCCCACCCGACCTCTGGACGAAGTGCCCGTCGTGCCAGGAGATGCTCTTCAACAAGCAGCTCGACAAGGCCCTCCGCGTCTGCCCGAGCTGCGGTCACCACTTCCGGCTGCCGGCCCGTCGGCGCCTCGAGCTGCTCCTCGACCCGGGCTCGTTCCGGGAGCGCGACGCCGGCCTCCGCTCGGTCGACGCGCTCGGCTTCGTCGACAGCAAGCCCTACCCCGACCGCCTCGCCGCCGCGCGCCTGGCGACAGGCGAGCGGGACGCCGCGATCTGGGGGACGGGGGTGATCGAGGGACGGCCGGTCGCCATCTGCGTCATGGACTTCGGGTTCATCGGCGGGTCGATGGGCGCCGTCGTCGGCGAGAAGGTCACCCGCGCCGCGGAGGCGGCCCTGGCCGAGCGGCTGCCGCTCATCGTCGTCTCCGCCTCCGGCGGAGCGCGGATGCAGGAGGGGACGTACTCCCTGATGCAGCTGGCCAAGACGATGGCAGCCCTGGAGCGCCTGCGAGCCAGCCACGTCCCGTACGTCTCGGTGATGACCGACCCGACGACCGGTGGCGTCTTCGCCAGCTTCGCCGCGGTCGGCGACGTCAACCTGGCCGAGCCGAACGCGCTCATCGGCTTCGCCGGGGCGCGCGTCTCCGGCGGGACGATCGCCGAGGAGCTGCCGCCCGGCTTCCAGCGCGCGGAATTCCTCCTCCAGCACGGCTTCGTCGACCGGGTCGTCCCGCGGCCGCGGCTGCGCGAAGAGCTCACCCGGATCCTGGAGTACCTCGTCCCGCCGCGCCTGGCCGCGGAGGCGCTGGTCGAACCCGCGGCCGCGGGTCCGACCTTCCGACCCTTCGCCTTCCTCTCCTCGCTGGCCGGCCGGCCGGCCGACGCGCCGCTCGCCGGATCCGACCCGAACGGCGTGCCGGACGCGGGGCTCGGCGACGGGCACTCGGTGGCCGCGACGACCGGCGTCCCGGTCGCGGCGAGCCTCGGTGGGGCAGGCCGCGGCGACGCGTCGCCCGGGCGGACACCGCCGTCGGGTCCCGTCGCGACCCGGCTCGCGTCCGTCGAGGCCGGCCCGGCCGGCACGGCGGCCGACGCGGCCGGAAGCCAGGCGCGGATCGAGCCCGCCGCCGCGCTCGTCGCCGGCGACGGGGAGTCGGCCGATGGTTGACCGCATCCTCGGCCGCGGCCACGCCCCCGGTGATGCGGGACGCGGCCAGCCTGCCGATCCCGCTGCCGCGGCCTATGCCCGCGTCCAGCTGGCCCGCAACCTCAAGCGGCCGCACACCCTGGAGCTCGTCCGGACCATGGCCGACGAGTTCGTGCAGCTCCACGGCGACCGCCTCTTCGGCGACGACGAGGCCATCGTCGCCGGCTTCGCCCGCATCGACGGGCGGCGGGTCGTCGTCGTCGGCCACCAGAAGGGCGCCGACACCGAGGAGAACATCCGCCGCAACTTCGGCCTGCCGCATCCCGAGGGCTTCCGCAAGGCGATGCGGGCCATGGAGCTCGGCGAGCGGTTCGGCCTGCCGGTGGTGACCTTCGTGGACGTCCAGGGCGCGTTCCCGGGTGCCGCCGCGGAGGAGCGCGGCGTCGCCGAAGCCATCGCCCGCTCGATCGGCCTCATGAGCCGCCTCCGGACGCCCATCGTCACCGTCATCACCGGCGAAGGCGGCTCGGGCGGGGCCCTCGCCATCGCGGTGGGGGACGTCGTCATCGCCTTCGAGAACGCCGTCTACTCGGTCATCAGCCCGGAGGGCTGTGCCACGATCCTGTGGCGGTCCGCCGATGCCGCGCCCCAGGCCGCCGCGGCGATGCGGATGACGGCCGCCGAGCAGCAGGCCCTCGGTGTCATCGACGTCGTCGTGCCCGAGCCCGGCGAGGGCGCCCATACCGACCCGGTCGAGGCCGCCCGGCGCCTCCGCTCGGTCGTGGTCGCCCAGCTCGATGCGCTCTCCCGCGTCCCGGTGGACGAGCTGGTCGAGGCGCGCTACCGTCGCTACCGCGAGCTGGGGCCCTACGAGATCGTGGAGACGCCCGCCCAGCCGCCGGTCGAGCGAGGGCTCGGCGACCGGCTGCGGGGCGTCATCGACGCGGGCCGCCAGACGCTCGGCGGCGCCGTCCCGCGGGGCCTGCCGGCCCTGCCGTCGCTGCCCGGGGTCCCCCGTCGCGACGAGCCGCCAGCCCGGGAGGATGTCTAGCCCGTGACCGACGACCTGCTCGAGCGACCGATGCTCCAGGCCGATCCCCTCGGACGCCTGGCCGCGCCCGACCCGGCCGCCGACCACGGGGCGATCACCCGCCTCGCCGACGACCTGCTGCCGGCCCTCATCGCCAAGCTCACGGCGAGCGGCCTCGGCGAGCTCGAGGTCCGCCAGGCCGGCTGGCGGATCCGGCTGCGGATGCCGGCCGGGCGGTCGACGGAACGGGGAGGCGGCGAGCGACGCGGGGGGTCGCACGGCCGCGCCCAGCCGGGCCACGCCGGGCACGGTCACGCGCCCGCGGCGGTGGAGGCCGGACACCGCGACGGACGCGGACTGCTGGCGGTCGGCCCTGGACGGCCCGACGTGGACGGTGACGGAGCGGGCGAGCGCGCGTCGACGGAGCGGGCCGAGCGGCATCGCGTCGTCACCTCCCCGGCCGTTGGGTTCTACGAGCCTCGCCGCGACGTGACGAGCGGCCGCCGCGTCCACGAGGGCGATCGGCTCGGCACGGTGGACGTGCTCGGCATCCGGCAGGACGTCCTGGCGCCGGTCGACGGCATCGTCGGGGCGAGCCTCGTCGAGCCGGGCGAGCCGGTCGAGTACGGCCAGGAGCTCCTCAACCTCGAGCTGCTGGGCGAGCCCACGGCGGTCGGCGCCGCGGCCCCGTCCGAGGCACCGCCGACCCCGGTGGAGCCGGCAGGGACCGAAGCCGCGGGGGTCGAGGTGGAGGTGGCGGCGCCCCCACCGCCGGCGCTCGACGGCCAGACCGTCGACTCGACGGCCCAGGCAGGACCGGCCTGATGTTCGAGCGCGTCCTCATCGCGAACCGGGGCGAGATCGCCCTCCGCGTCCTGCGCGCCTGCCGCGAGCTCGGCATCGGGGCCGTCGTCGCCTACAGCGAGGCCGACCGCGACAGCCTCGCCGTCCAGCTGGCTGACGAGGCGATCTGCATCGGGCCCGCCGACGCGCGTCGCTCGTACCTCTCGGCCCCCGCCATCGTCTCGGCGGCGGTCGTCACCGACTGCGACGCGATCCACCCGGGCTACGGCTTCCTGTCCGAGGACGAGAGCTTCGCCGATGTCGTCCGCGCCCACGGCCTGACCTTCATCGGGCCGCCCGCCGAGGTCCTGGAGCGCTTCGCCTCGAAGGAGGGAACACGCCACCTGCTCGCCCGCTACGGCCTGCCGATCATCCCGGGCTCGGAGGGGATGCTGCGGGACGAGGCGCACGCGCTCGAGGAGGCGGAGCGGATCGGCTACCCAGTGCTCATCAAGCCGTCGGCCGGCGGCGGCGGCAAGGGGATGCGGATGGTCCGCACGCCGCGCGAGCTGGACGGCGCGATCAAGGTCTGCCGCTCCGAGGCGAAGGCCGCCTTCGGCGACGACTCGCTGTACCTGGAGAAGTGGATCGAGGACAACCGCCACGTCGAGGTCCAGGTCGCGGTCGACCGCTTCGGCCACGGCATCCACCTGGGCGAGCGCGACTGCTCCGTGCAGCGACGGCACCAGAAGATCCTCGAGGAGGCGCCCACGCCGGCCCTGTCCGAGGCCGCCCGGGAGGACCTCTGCGAGCGGGCCGTCCGGGCCGTCGTGGCGGCCGGCTACGAGAACGTCGGGACGCTCGAGTTCCTGGTCGACGAGCGCGGCGAGTTCTACTTCATCGAGATCAACTGCCGCATCCAGGTCGAGCACCCGGTGACGGAGATGCTGACCGGGATCGACCTCGTCGCCCTGCAGCTGCGGATCGCGGCCGGCGAGCCGCTCGGCATCAGCCAGGGCGAGGTCGAGTTGCGCGGCCACGCGATCGAGTTCCGCATCAACGCCGAGGACGCGGCCCATGACTTCCGGCCGCAGGCCGGCCCGGTCGAGCGGTTCCTGGCGCCGGGCGGGCCGGGGGTCCGCCTCGACTCGCACCTCTACTCGGGTTACGAGGTGCCGCCCTACTACGACTCGCTCCTGGGGAAGCTCGTCGTCTGGGGTCCGGACCGGGCGACCGCGATCGCCCGCGGCGAGGTCGCCCTGCGGGAGCTGCTCGTGGAGGGCCTCATCACGAACGCCGACTTCCACCGGGCCATCCTCGCCAACCCGATGTTCCTCGACGGCCGGGTCACCACGAACCTCCTGGACCGCGTCGGGGCCGGCGCGTTCCTGGCCGCGGCGGCCTCCGGGACGGCGGAGCGGCAGCGGGACGCCGCGGCCTCCGGGACGGCGGAGGGGCGGCGGGACGCTGCGGCCGGAGCGGCGGGTGGCGAGGCGGCGGGAGCGGGCCGACGATGAGACGGTTGGCGCTGGGACGGCCCGGGATGGCGGGGGCGCGGGGTCAGGGTCCGGGGGAACCATGGGTCGAAGGGAGCGACGCGTGACGGAGCGCAGCGGAGCGAGCGCGGGCGAGGCGGCGCCGGCCGCCGGGACGAGCGGAGCGACGGCCGCGACGCCGGGCCTCGTCCACACGACGAGCGAGATCGAGCGGCTCATCCCGCATCGCTGGCCCTTCCTGCTCGTCGACCGCATCGTCGAGTACGAGCCCGAGGCGAAGCGGATCGTCGGGCTGAAGGGCGTCACCGCGACCGAGTGGTTCTTCCAGGGCCACTTCCCCGGGCTCCCCGTCATGCCCGGCGTCCTGCAGGTCGAGGCCCTCGCCCAGACGATGGCCGTCTATGTCGCCAAGCAGCCCGGCTTCGGCGACCGGATCGGCCTCTTCGCGGGCATCGACGACTGCCGCTTCAAGCGCGTCGTGCGCCCCGGCGACACGCTCCGCCTCGAGGTCACCATGGACAAGCTCGGCAGCCGCTTCGGCCGCGGCCGGGGCGTGGCGACGGTCGACGGCGAGGTCGCCTGCGAGGTGAGCCTGAGCTTCATCATCCCGCCGGAGGGGGTCCTTCGCTGATGCCCGGCCCGACCGCCGCGACCATGCCACCCGGAGTGCCCCACTGATGCCCACGATCGCCCTCCTCTCCGACGTCCACGGCAACGGCCTCGCCCTCGAGGCCGTCCGCACGGCCATCGCCGAGGCCCGACCGGACGTCGTGGCGATCGCCGGCGACCACGTCTTCAACGGGCCCGACCCGTGCGCCGCGGTCGACGGGATCCGCGAGCTCGAGGCGGCCGGCGCGCTCGTCATCCAGGGCAACACCGACATCGCCGTCGCCGACTTCGACTACACGGCCGCGTTCCCCTGGTACGCCGACGGTGTCCCCGACCCGTTCCGGGCCGCGGCCGAGTGGGCCCACGACGAGCTGGGCGACGAGCGCCTCGACTGGCTGCGGCGGCTGCCGGCCGAGCGGCGGATCCAGCTCGACGACGTGCTGGTCCTGGTCTGCCACGCCTCGCCCGGCTCGCAGACCGCCGGCCTCGACGTCGACCTCGACCCGACGGTCACGACGGAGCGGATCGCCCGGACCGACGCTTCGGTCATCGCTTGCGGCCACACCCATCTGCCCGAGGTCCGCGACCTCGGCTGGAAGCTCCTCGTCAACGACGGCAGCGCGGGCTACGTCTTCGACGGCCAGCCGACGGCGTCGTGGGCCCTCATCGAGGTGGATGGCGAGCGCGTCGAGGCGGAGATCCGGCGGGCGGAGTTCGACGCCCTGGCGGTGGCCAACGCCCTGACAGCACGCGGCCTGCCGGGCGACGTGTACCGGGCGGCGACCGTGCGCACGGGGAAGCTCGTCCGGTGACGGCCGCGCCCCGACAGGACGGGCAGCCGCCGCGCGTCGTCGTGACCGGCCTCGGCCTCGTGACGGCCCTCGGTCCCGACGTCGCCACGACCTGGCAGGGCCTCGTCGAGGGCCGGTCGGGCATCCGGACCGTGTCCCGCTTCGATCCCGCCGCCCTCGATTCCCGCATCGCCGGCGAGGTACCCGACTTCGACCCCTCGGTCGTCCTCGACCGCAAGGAGCAGCGCCGGACCGACCGCTACGTCCAGCTCGCCCTCGCCGCCGTCCGCCAGGCGATGGACCAGGCCGGCCTGCCTGCCCGCCTCGACGGGGAGCTGGCCGAGCGGACCGGCGTGTACGTCGGCAGCGGCATGGGCGGCATCGCCACCCTCTTCGACCAGGCGGCCATCCTCGCCCAGCGCGGCCCGGACCGCCTCAGTCCGTTCCTCGTCCCGATGTCCATCGCCAACCTCGCGGCCGGCCAGGTGGCCATCAGCTACGGGCCGCTCGGGCCGAACTTCGCCCTGGTCAGCGCCTGCGCGACCGGCGGCCACGCCATCGGCGAGGCCTGGGAGACGATCCGACGGGGCGACGCCGACGTGATGATCGCGGGCGGCAGCGAGGCGCCGGTCCATCCCGGGGCGATGGGCGGGTTCGCGGCGATGAAGGCCCTCTCCACCCGCAACGAGGATCCGGAACGGGCGTCGCGGCCGTTCGATCGGGGCCGCGACGGGTTCGTGGTCGGTGAGGGGGCCGGCGCGCTCATCCTC
Organism: Candidatus Limnocylindrales bacterium; assembly: GCA_036392215.1. Taxonomy (GTDB): domain Bacteria; phylum Chloroflexota; class Limnocylindria; order Limnocylindrales; family CSP1-4; genus JAJYJO01. The sequence goes on from DASVYJ010000104.1 coordinate 51,312, forward strand.
GAGACGGCGGAGCACGCCGCGCAGCGAGGCGCCGAGCCGCTGGCGGAGCTCGTCGGCTACGGTGCGACCGCCGACGCGTCCCACATCACCCTGCCGGCGCCCGGTGGCTCGGGCGCCGTCCGGGCTGTCCGCCGCGCCCTGGAGAAGGCGGGCCTGCCGCCCGAGGCGGTGGATCATCTCAACGCCCACGCCACCTCCACGGCGGAGGGCGACCGGGCCGAGCTGCAGGCGATCCGCACGATCTTCGGCGCGCACGCCCCCGACGTCGCGGTGACCGCCAACAAGAGCATGCTCGGCCACACCCTGGGCGCCGCCGGCGCGATCGAGGCCGCCGCGACGATCCTGACCATCCGCGAGGGCTGCATCCCGCCCACGATCAACCTCGCGGAGCCCGACGAGGCGGCCGCCGGGCTCGACCTGACGCCGAACGTCGCCCGCCGCCGTGACGTCGCCATCGCCGTCTCGAACTCGTTCGGCTTCGGCGGCCAGAACAGCGCCCTCGTCTTCCGCCGGTGGCAGCCGTGACCGAGCAGGCGAGCGGCAGCCCGACGGCGGAGGCGGCCGGGAGCCCGCCGCCCGAGGCCGCCGCCGAGGGCGGGCCGGCCGACTCGCTGCTCGGCCTCATCGACCGGCTCGCCGTGCTCCTCGAGCGGAGCGACCTGCTCGAGCTCGAGGTCGAGGCGGGCTCGACGGGCCTCATCCTGCGCAAGCCCGCGGCCATCGCCCCGCTCGACGCGGCGGCCGCCGTCCCGACCGTCGCGAGGTCGCCAGGGCCCGACGGGGCGGCGCCGGACACCGGACGGAGCGGAGCGACCGCCGACGTCGCCGAGCCGCCCTCGAACCTGTCCGTCGTCCGGGCGCCGCTGACCGGCATCTTCTACGGCGCCCCCTCGCCCACCTCGCCGCCCTACGTCCGCGTCGGGGGGGAGGTCGCGGTCGGCCAGGTCATCGGCCTGATCGAGGCCATGAAGCTGTTCAACGAGATCAAGTCCGACCAGTCCGGCCGCGTCGTCCGCCTCGTCGCCGAGTCCGGCACTCTGGTCAAGGCGAAGCAACCGCTCATCGAGGTCGAGCCGCTATGAACCGTCCCCTGCAGGGCGTCCACCTGACCGGATGGGGCCGGTACGCCCCCGAGCTCGTCCTGACCAACGCCGAGCTGGAGCGCCTGGTCGAGACGTCCGACGAATGGATCGTCACCCGGACCGGCATCCGCGAACGGCGCATCGCGGCGCCGGGCGAGACCACGGCCAGCATGGCCGCCGTGGCCGGCCTCCGGGCGATCGCCGTCGCCGGGCTGCAGGCGGAGGAGATCGACCTCATCCTCGTGGCGACGCTGACCCCCGACTACTGGATGCCCTCCACGGCGGCCCTGGTCAAGGAGGCCATCGGCAACACGCGGGCCGCGGCGATGGACGTGGCCGCCGCCTGCTCCGGCTTCGTCTACGCCTACGCCACGGCCCAGGCCCACATCGCGGCCGGCCTCGCCCGGCACGTCCTGGTGGTCGGCGCCGAGATGCTGAGCCGCTTCGTCGACTACACCGACCGCTCTACCTGCATCCTCTTCGGCGACGGCGCCGGGGCGGTGGTCCTGTCCGCCTCCGACGAGCCCGGGGGGACGCTCGGCATGGAGCTCACCACGGAGCCGTCCGGGGCCTACATGATCTGGCTGCCCGCCGGCGGCTCGATGAGCCCGCCGACCGCGGACACCGTGGCCCGCGGCGAGCACTTCATCCGGATGGAGGGCCGCGAGACGTACCGCTTCGCGACCCGGACCATGGCCGCCACCGCGCTCGTGGCCATCGGGCACGCCGGCCTCTCGGCGACGGACATCGACCTGTTCATCCCGCACCAGGCCAACGCCCGGATCATCGAGTCGGTGACGAAGGGCCTCGCCCTCCCGCCAGAGAAGGTCTTCGTCGACGTCGACCGCTACGGCAACACGTCCGCCGCCTCAGTGCCGATCGCCCTCAGCGAGGCCGCCGACAGCGGCCGGATCAAGCCCGGCGACCGCATCGTCATGGTCGCCTTCGGGGCCGGCTTCACCTCCGGCGCGGTGGCCCTCGAGTGGACCGCCGACCCGCGCCGCAGCCGCTTGGCCGAGGGCATCGGGCCGGCCGACGTCCACGTCCGCCGCCCAGTCGACGTCGGCCCGGCGCTCGACTTCCCGACCGCCCTGGCCCCGCTCCTGCTGGCCTCCCGGGAGGCCGCCCCCGTCACCGACCGGCCGCCCGTCACGGCCGCCCCGCGCTCGGAGGTCCCCGCATGATCGACCTGACCGGCAAGGTCGCCATCGTCACCGGCGGCTCTCGCGGCATCGGCCGCGCCGTCGCCCTGCGTCTCGGCGCCCAGGGCGCCGACGTCGCCTTCCTCGACCGGACCGCCTGCCTCCAGGAGGATCACACCCAGGCCGACCTCGAGGCGCTCGGCCGCCGGGTCGTCTGCGTCGGCGGCGACGTGACCGAGCCCGCCTCCTGCGAGGAGATCGTCAAGGCCACCCTCGACACCTTCGGCAAGGTCGACATCCTCGTCAACAACGCCGGCATCACCCGGGACGACCTCATCCTGCGGATGAGCCTGGAGGCCTGGCGCCAGGTGCTCGAGGTCAACCTCTTCGGCGCGTTCTACATGACCAAGGCCGTCCTCCGGCCGATGCTCAAGGCCCGCGGCGGCCGGATCATCAACATGAGCTCGGTCTCGGGCCAGATGGGCAACGCCGGCCAGGCCAACTACTCGTCGTCCAAGGCGGGTCTCATCGGGCTGACCAAGGCCACCGCGCGGGAGGTCGCCTCGCGCGGCATCACCTGCAACGCCATCGCCCCGGGCTTCGTCACGACCGAGCTGACGGCCTCGCTGCCGGACAACGTCCAGCAGGGGATCAAGGACGCCACGCCGCTCGGCCGCTTCGCCTCGCCCGACGAGGTCGCCTACGCGGTCGCCTTCCTCGCCTCCGACGAGGCGGCCTACATCACGGGGCAGGTGCTGGCCGTCGACGGTGGCCTGGCGATGATGTAGGCCCGCGCCGAGCGCGGGTCGGGATCGGGCGGCGCGGTCGCCGCCGTCGGGCAGGCGCAGAGGTCCCGGCCCGAGGGGGCCGGATGGTTCCGTTGCCCACGGCTGGACGCGCGGGGCAGACTGGAGCGGCACCGTCCTCGAGGGGGTTCCCGTGTCCGTCGCCGTCCGCCGCCTCCGTCACCTCCTGGCCTGCGCCGGCCTGGCCGTCGTCATGCTCGCCACGAGCGCCGGCTCGGCAGTGCCCACAGTCCGGGCTGCCAACGCGCCGCTGGGCCCTGGCCAGGGCAACCCGTACCTGACGAGCCAGGTCTACGGCTACCTGCCCTACTGGATGATCGACGCCTCGACGGACGGGTACCTGCGCTACGGCCTGCTGAGCACGATCGCCCTCCACTCGATCAGCTACGACAGCACGACCGGCCACGTCGTCCAGTCCAGCCCGGGCTACCAGGCCTTCGCCTCGTCGACGGTCGCGACCATCGTCGGCCATGCCCACGCCGCCGGGGTCCGCGTGGACGTGTCGGTCTCGTTCCCCGCCAGCGCCGACACCAACCACGCCTTCTTCGCCAGCCCGACCGCCACCTCGACGGCCATCGCCGAGACCGTCGCCACCCTCGGCTCGTGGGGCCTCGACGGCGTCAGCCTCGACGTCGAGGTGCTCTACAACACCGACTTCGCCGCCTACGCCTCGTTCGTCTCCGCGCTCCGGAGCGCCGTCCGCGCTGCCAACCCCGCCGGCCAGGTGAGCGTGGCCAGCAACGCCAACACCTCCGGGGCGCGGATCGCCCAGATGACCCTCGCCGCCGGTGCCGACCGCGCCTTCATGATGGGCTACGACTACCGGACCGGCGGCAGCAGTCCGACGGGTGCCGTCTCGCCGCTCACCTCGTTCGACGGCAGCCTCGACCTCGTCGATTCGATCAACCTGTACGCATCCGCCGGCGCCCCGCTCGGGCGGGTCGTGCTCGGCCTGCCGTACTACGGCCGCCTCTGGGCGACCGTCGACGACACCCTCCATTCCGCCCGCAACACCGCGGTCGCGGGCTGCCCGTTCGGTCCATCGTCCGGCACGCCGACCGTCGCCCAGATCCCCGGGCTCGCGACCGGCGTCACGCCCGCCGTAGACACGGTGGAGCAGACCGGCTGGTTCGCCAGGCAGGGGACCGGAACCTGGTGCGAGGCGTACTACGACACCCCCGCGACGCTCACCGCGAAGTACCGCCTCGCCGTCTCTCGCGGCATGGCCGGCGTCGGCATGTGGGCGCTCGGCTACGACGAGGGCCTGACCGGCTACTGGGACGCCCTCGCCGCGACGTTCTCCCTGCCACCCGGCTCCTACCATCCGGTCACCCCCGCCCGGATCGTCGACAGCCGGATCGGGCAGGGCCTCGGCGGCCCGCTCGCCTCCGGTGTCCCGGCCACGTTCCAGGTCAGTGGGCTCGGCGGGGTCCCGGCCGGGGCGAGCGCGGTGACGG
>DASVYJ010000105.1:0-26089 GCA_036392215.1 Candidatus Limnocylindrales bacterium
CCGGGCGGAGCCGGCGCGACGAAGGTATACCATCGCCGCCATGCGCCGCTGGAGCGAGCTGGCCGAGCGCGTCGCGGCGATCTCGCGGACCTCCCAGAAGACCGCCCTCCTGGCCGAGTACCTCCGCTCGCTCGAGCCGGCCGAGTTGCGTCCCGCCGCCGTCTTCCTGGCGGGTCGGCCGTTTCCCGAGGCGGACCAGCGGGCGACCGGCCTCGGCTGGGCGACGGTCGCCGCGGTCGTCACGCAGCTCGCCGGGGTCCCGGCCGGCGCGCTCGGCGAGGCCTACGACCGCTCATCGGACCTCGGCGTCGCCGTCGCGGACGTGCTGGCCCGCCGGCCCGTCCAGCCGCCGCCGGAGGCCGCGCCGAGCGTTCCCGAGGTGGCCCTCGCGTTCGGGGCGATCGAGGCGGCCTCCGGCGCGGCCGCCAAGGCGGCGACCTTCGCGGCCCTGCTGGCCCGCTGCGACCCGCTGACGGCGAAGTACGTCGTGAAGGTGCTCACCGGGGAGCTCCGCATCGGGCTCCGGGAGGGACTCCTGGAGGCCGCCATCGCCCAGGCCTTCGGCCAGCCGCTCGAGGCCGTCCAGTGGGCCGGCATGCTCACCGGCGACGTCGGCGAGACCGCTGTGCTCGCGCGGGACGGCCGGCTCGACGAGGCCCGGCTCGCCCTGCTCCATCCGCTCAAGTTCATGCTCGCCGCGCCGGCCGAGGATGCGGCCGAGATCATCCGGCGCCTCGGGCCGACGGTCTGGGTCGAGGACAAGTACGACGGCATCCGGGCCCAGCTGCACCGGCGGGGATCGGAGGTCCGGCTCTTCAGCCGCGACCTCCACGACGTGAGCGGCCAGTTCCCGGAGGTCGTCGAGGCGGCGGCGGACCTCGGCTGGGATGGCGTCCTGGACGGCGAGATCCTCGCCTTCCGCAACGGCGCCGTGCTGCCGTTCCTCTCGCTGCAGGGCCGCCTCGGGCGCAAGGACCCGTCGGCCGCGGTGCGCGCCGAGACGCCCGTGATCTACGTCGCCTTCGACCTGCTGGCCGCGGGCCCGCGCGCGGATCGCGACGGGGTCGAGCCGGTGGCGCCGCTCCTGCGGACGCCCCTCCGCGAGCGCCGCCGACGGCTGGAATCGCTGGCCCTGCCATTGGCCGCCGAAGGCGGCGCGTTCGCCCTCTCGCACCTGGTCACGGCTGCCTCCGCGGACGACCTGGAGCGGGTGTTCGGCGAGGCGCGCGCCCGACGTAACGAGGGCCTGATGGTCAAGGACCCTGACAGCAGCTACTCGCCGGGCCGTCGGGGCTACGGGTGGCTGAAGATGAAGAAGGCCCTGGCGACGCTCGACTGCGTGGTCGTCGGCGTCGAGGTCGGCCACGGGAAGCGCCACGGCGTGCTGTCCGACTACACGTTCGCGGTGCGCGACGAGGCGGCCGATGGGCGGCTCGTGACGATCGGCAAGGCGTATACCGGGCTGACCGACGCCGAGATCGCAGCGATGACGCGCTGGTTCGAGGCGCACACGCTGCGCCAGCTCGGCCGCTACCGGACGGTCGAGCCGACCGTCGTCGTCGAGGTCGCCTTCGACGTGATCATGCGCTCGTCGCGCCATCCGTCGGGCTTCGCGCTCCGCTTCCCGCGGATCGTCCGGCTCCGGGCGGACAAGGGACCCGACGAGGCGGACACGCTGGCGACGGTCGAGCGGCTGTACCGCGAGCTGCAGCACGGGGCCGAGTTCCTCGTCACGGCCGGCGCTCGCAAGCTCGGCCCGGCCATCGGCTAGAAGGCGCTGCCGTCGCCGGGCGCGCGAGGCGGTCCGCGGTGCGCCGCCGCTCCGGGCACGCCCCGACAGCCTTCCGGACCCTCGACGCGGCGTCTATCCTGTGGCCCATGTTCGAGCCCCTCGCCGCCCAGACCGTGCAGCTCGTGCTGTACACCGACGCGTTCGTGGTCCGGGGCCAGGTCCGCACCCGCCAGCGGCGGCTCAGCGACCTGCTGAACCAGACGGACAAGGGCTTCATCGTCCTCGAGGAGGCCTCCTTCGACGAGTTCGGCTCCCGCGACAGCGTCCACCGGACCGACTACGCGCAGGTGAACCTCGCCGCCGTCCTGTTCGCGGTCGCCGACCAGCCGGTCGAGGCCCTGCCCGAGCTGCGGACGCCGAAGATCCAGGAGCGGGCCCTCATCACCATCCCGCCGTTCCGGATCGTGGGGCGCATCCACCTCATGCCCGAGCGCGACCTCCACGACGCGCTCGACGAGCTGTCCGGTCGCTTCCTGCCTGTCACCGAGGCGACCTACTGGTCGGACAAGGTCGGCGAGCCCCGCCAGACCGCGCCCATGGTCGCCTTCAACCACGCCCGGGCGCAGATCCTTGCTCCGTACCAGGAGGTCGACCCCTGGGAGGGCCTGAGCCACGACCAGGCGGCCCAGGCCGGGAGCTGACGCGCGACCCTCAGCGCTCGACCGGCAGGTCCAGGCGGTCGCCCCACTCGGCCCAGCCGCCGTCGTAGACCGCCACGTCCTCGTGGCCCATCAGGCTGAGGACGAAGGCGAGCTTGGCTGCCCCGATCCCCGCCCCGTCGTAGCACACCATCCGCCGGCCGCGGACGACGTTCGCCTTCGAGAACAGTGAGCGGAGCTGGTCGCCGCTCCGGAAGCGCTGGGTCAGCGGCTCCGTCGTCGCCGCGACCGGGACATTGAAGGCGCCCGGGATGTGGCCCAGCCGGCGGGTGTTGCCCTCGAACCCGCGGTATTCCGAGGCCGCCCGGGCGTCGAGGAGCTGGGCGTCGGCGGAGCCGAGGAGGGACCGCACGTCGGTCGTCGTCAGGCGCATCCGGAGCTGGTAGCGCGGCGTGAAGCGACGAACGGCCGGCTCCTCCGCCAGGCCCGAGACGGGCCTGCCCTCCGCCGTCCAGGAGGCGAAACCACCGTCGAGGATGCGCGCCGACTCGAAGCCATAGGTCCGCAGCGTCCACCAGGCCCTGGCCGCGAAGAGGCTGGCCGTGTCGTCATACAGGACCACCGTCGCCCCGTCGCCGACGCCAGCGCGACTGAAGGCGTGGCTGACCTGCTCGGGGCCGCCGAGGAGGAGCTGGCCGCCCTCGGAGTCGGCCTCGACGAGCTCGCTCATCCAGTCGATGTAGGTTGCGCCGGGGACATGGCCGGCGGCGTGCGCGGCCCGTCCCGTCCCGTCGGGCCGCCAGCGGACGTCCACGACCCGGACCTCGGGCCGGCCGAGGCTCTCGGCCAGCCACTCGGCGGAGGCGAGCAGCTCGGGACGCGCGAAGCCGGAGATCGCCACGCACCCTCTCCCTCTGCGGCCGCTCGGCGTCGACCCGCGGCATCGCCGCGCGGCATCCCGGCACTCGCGGCGAGCGGCCGCCCTGGGGGCGGCGCCGGGTCGCCGCCTATCATACGGAGCCGTGGTCTCCCCCTTCCTGCCCGACGCCGAGAAGGTCGCCGCTGTCCGCGAGGCCCTGCCGGCCACCGCAGCCGGCATCTACCTCAACACCGGCTCCGTCGGGCCGCTGCCGGTGGAGACCGCCCGGGCGATGGCGGAGCAGGCCGAGTGGGACCTGCGGACCGGCCGCGCCCACGAGGACTACCTGCCGGAGACCATGCTCCGGATGGACGAGGGGCGAGCGGCCGTCGCCGCCGTCCTGGGCACGGACCCGTCCCGCATCGCCCTGACCCATGCGGCGACCGAGGGCATGGCCGCCGCGGCCTGGGGCATCGACTGGCGGCCGGGGGACGCGATCGTCACCACGTCGCTCGAGCACGCCGGCGGCCTCGCCGCGGTCTGGACGGCGAGCCGCCGCCTCGGCCTGCGCCTCGTCGTTGCCGACGTCGGCGACGGTGGGGACGACGAGCGGACACTCGCCGCGATCGAGCAGGCGTGTGCCGCGGCCGGAGGAGACGTCCGGCTCGTCGCCACTTCCCACGTCTCCTGGCTCACCGGCGCGGTCCTGCCCATCGCGCGGCTGGCCGAGCTGGCCCACGAGCGGGGGGCGCTCCTCGCCGTCGACGGGGCGCAGGCCGCCGGGGCGATCCCCGTCGCCGTCGAGGAGGCCGGCGCGGACCTCTACGCGGTCGCCGGCCAGAAGTGGCTGCTCGGCCCCGAGGGCACCGGTGCCCTCTACGTGGCGCGTGCCGCCGATGCTGCTGTCGCACCCACCTTCGCCGGCTGGTGGTCGTTCGCCTCTCTCGATCCCGGCACGGCAGCGGGCGAGCCGTGGCCCGATGCCCGGCGCTTCGAGGTGAGCGGCTTCCCGCGCGCCTCCATCGTCGGCCTCGCCAGGAGCTGCGGCTGGCTCTCGATGTACGTCGGCCTGCCCTGGGTCCACGAGCGGACGGCACGACTCGCCCGCCTCGCGGCAGCGCTCCTGGCCGACGTCCCGGGTGTCTCGGTCCTCACACCTCGCGCGGCGATGGCCGGCCTGGTCGCGTTCCGCGTCGCCGGCTGGCAGGCCGAGCGTGTCGCCGAGGAGCTCAGCCGCCGCGTCTTCGCCATCCTGCGGACGGTCCCGCCGCTCGACGCGGTGCGGATCAGCGTCGGCTTCTTCAACACCGAGGCGGAGCTGGAGCGGCTGCGGGACGGCGTCGCGGAGCTGGCCGCCCACACCCCCGCGACGCTGCCGCCACGGCGCAGCCTGACCATCCTCCACGGAGAGCCGCCATGACCGGGCCGCGGCCGCCCGACGACGCGCTGTCAGCCGGCGCGTCGCGCCCGATCCGGCGGCGTTCGTGGCTCGAGATCCGCTGGCGCCAGCTGCGCAACCCGCCTCGGCCCGTGCTCCGCGCGGTGCTGGCCGACCTGGCCGTCGCGACGGTCCTGGGGCTGCTCTACCTGGCCTACGACGTCGCCCTTTCGCGGGCCGTCCTGCTGCCCGGCGGCGACCTCCGCGGCCTCGCCGCGGCGATCCTCGTCGTCGCGGTCGTCGGTGCGGGCAGCTGGCTGACCTGGCTCATCGTCCCCGAGCCGCGGGGCAGCCGCGCCGGCCCGCCGCGGCGGTCCGGCTGGAGCGCGGCGCTGGGCTTCTTCGCCGCCTTCCCCATCGCCTACCTCATCCTCGTCATCGCCGTCCAGGTCCTGAAGCCGCTCCTCGTCTAGCCGGCGTCGTCAGGCCGAGTCGTCGTCATCGCCGACGTCGGCTGCCGCGCGGCGGGCGCCGCACGACCCGCGGGAGCGGCACGACCTCCGGCACTTGCGGTCGCCTCGGCGGCGGCGCGATGCTCGGCCAGGATGGGACGGCCGGGAACGCCGTGGGAACGGGGCCGTGACGCCTGGCCGACGGGGTGGAGGACCTGGAGGATGACGACCTACCGGGCGGAGCCGACGGCGGTCGGTCGGGACGTACTGGTCAAGGCGGCGGCCACTGCGATCGCCGGCGTGACGGTGGCCTTCCTGCTCTGGCTCGCCCCCGGCAAGGGGAACGAGGGGCTGGGCATGGTGCTGGCGCTGGCCCCGCTCGTCGGCACGCTGGCGCTGGCATGGCGCTGGCCGACGGCGGCTGGCGTCCTGCTGCTCGTCGTGGGCGGGCTCGTGCTGCTGATCTACCTGGTGTCGGTCAGCCGCTCGGGCGTGGCCGGGGCCGACCTGCCGCTGCTCGCGCCACCGCTGGCGGCCGGCCTCGTCTTCCTGCTGGCCGGCCGGTTGGCCCGCCGCGCCGAGTAGCGGGGCGGCGACAGGCGACGGGACAGCGGCGCCAGGCGGGCGCGCCCATCATCAGGCGGGCGGGTAGCCGGTGATCCGCCGGATCTCCTCGTAGAGCGGTCGCAGCCGCGGGTACATCCGCCGATAGACGCGCCCGTACAGCTCGTCGTACAGCCGGCTCGTCGTCGCGTCCGGCTCGCGGACCTCGGCCAGCCGCGTCATCGCCGCCGAGGCGGCCTCGAAGGAGGGGTGCAGGCCGAGGCCGGCGGCGAGGTCGATCGCCGCCCCGAGCCCCGACGTCTCGAAGACGTGCGGGCGGCCGACGGGCAGGCCGAAGACGTCGGCGGTGAGCTGGACGGCGGCGTTCGACTGCGAGCCGCCGCCGGAGACCCGCAGCTCCGTGACCGGCACCTTCGTCCGGCGCTCGGTCCGCTCCTTGCCGTCACGCAGGGCATAGGCGAGCCCCTCGAGGATGGCCCGGTAGACGTGGGCCCGGGTGTGGACGTCACCGAAGCCGATGATGGCGCCCTTCGCCTCGGGCCCGGGGATCCGGACCCCCGGTGACCAGTAGGGCTGGAGGGTCAGGCCCATCGAGCCGGGCGGGACCGCCTCCACGAGCTCGTCGAAGAGCGTCTCGGGCTCGACCCCGCGGGATGCCGCGGCCTGCTCCTCGCGCAGCCCGAACTCGCGGCGGAACCAGGCCACCATCCAGTAGCCGCGGTAGACCTGGACTTCGAGGCTGTAGGCCCCGGGGACCGCGGCGGGGTAGGGCGGGACGTAGCGGATGGGCTCGACGTAGCGGTCGTGGGTGACGTTGAAGGTCGCCGTCGTCCCGTACGAGATGGCCCCCACGTTCGGCGTCCGCGCCCCGGACCCGAGCACCTCGCAGGCCTTGTCGGCCGCGGCCGCGACGAGGGGCAGGCCGGCCGGGATGCCCGTCTCCTCGGCCGCCGCCGGGCTGATCTCGCCGAGCGGGCCTCCCGGGGCCACGAGCTCCGGGAGGAGGGCGCGCTCGATCGGCACGATCCGCCACTTCCAGTCGGAGTCGTCGGCCCAACGCAGGCGGTGGTAGTCGAAGGGGAGATACCCGACCTGGCTGGCGGCGGAATCGACGAAGCGCCCCGTCAGGCGGTGGGTCAGGAAGCCAGACAGGAGCAGGAATCGCGCCGTCGCGGCCCATACATCGGGCTCGTGGAGGCGGATCCAGTTCGCCTCCGCGTCGGCCTGGAACGCGGCGACGGTCCCGGCGACGCCGAGCGCGCGGAAGGCCAGGCCGAGCGGCCCACCGAGGGGCGGCAGGCCCGCGGTGCGGCGCTGGTCGAGCCAGGTGATGGCCGGTCGGAGCGGCCGACCGGCGGCGTCGACGTTGACGACGGTCGCCCGCTGGGTCGTCACGGCGACGCCCGCGATGGCCTCCCGGCGAACGCCCGGCTCGGCCCACAGGCGCCGGCACGCCTCCGCCGTGCAGGCCCAGTAGTCGTCCGCGTCGTGTTCGGCCCAACCCGGCTCGGGCGAGACGTACGGCTCGAACGGGACCCGGACGCGGGCGAGCAGCTCGCCGCGCAGATCGAACAGGAGGGCCCGGACGCTCTGGGTCCCGCAATCGAGGGCGAGCAGCTGGTCGGCGCCGGGCGAGGCGGTCATGGCGCTCCCTCCGTCGATCGGTCGGACACGGCGTGCTGCTGCGCCCAGAGTCCGAGGTAGGCGGCCTCTTCGTCCGCCCAGCGGGCGTCGTCCCAGCCGAGCTCCGGCTGGGCGATCTCCCGGACGCGGGCAAGGTGCTCGCGACCGCCGCCCGCCACAAGCAGGCCGAGACGGACCCGTCGCAGCAGCAGGTCGTCGAGGTGGTGGACGGCCTCGGCGCGGGCGCCCCAGCGGACCTCGGCCCACAGTGTCTGGGTACCCGGCACGGCCGCGAGCTCATCCGGACCGGCGGCGGCCAGCAGCCCCGGCGCCGCCGGACCGTAGCGACCGGCGAGGCGGCGCCACGGGGCGGGGTCCAGGTCGGCCGGCAGCTGTCCGTGGGGTGGCCCGATCGGCGCAGCCGCGAAGCCGTGCGCGCGAGCCGCGACCCCGGCTCCGTCGAAGCGGCCGTGGGCGGCGCGCAGTGCGTCCCGGGCGATGAGCTCGAATGTCGTGAGCTTGCCCCCGGTCACCGTCAGCAGCCCGGACTCGTCCCAGACGACGTGGTCACGCGACTCCTTGGAGGGATCGGCCTGTCCGGAGCCGATGACCGGCCGGACGCCCGCCAGCGAGGCGATCGCGTCGGCCAGTCGCAGATCGAGCGAGGGGAAGCGGCCGGCCACGGCCGCCAGCAGGTAGCCCGTCTCCGCCTCCGAGATGGCCGGCGCCTCGTCCGGGTCGCCGTCCACGTCGGTCGTCCCGACGAGCGTCACGCCCTCCCAGGGGAAGGCGAACACCGGCCGGCGGTCCTCGGGATGGAGGAAGCTGACGGCCTGGGCGACCGGCAGGCGCCAGGCCGGGAAGATGAGGTGGCTGCCCCGCAGCGGCCGGATCCGGGGACGACCGCCGAGCCCCGCGCGCAACCGGTCGGCCCAGGCGCCGGTGGCGTTCACGACGACCCGGGCGCGGGCCTCGACCGTCGCGCCGCCGACCCGGTCGCACAGCTCGGCCCCGACGACCTCGCCGTGGCCGTCGCGCAGCAGCCCTTCCGCCGCGACGTGGTTCAGCGCGCTCGCCCCGCTCGCGACCGCCGCCTGGAGCACGCGCAGCGTCAATCGGGCGTCGTCCGTCTGGGCGTCCTCGTAGCGGAAACCGCCCTCGAGGCCGTCCGTCGCGAGGTGCGGCGCGAGCAACTCGAACTCGGGCCGCGCGAGATGCCGGTGGCGGGTCCGGCCGCCCGAGAGCAGGTCGTAGGCGGCGAGCCCGGCGGCGTAGGTCAGCCGCCCCGGGTGGTCGCCCCGATAGGTCGGCATGAGGAAGCCGAGTGGCTCGACGAGCCCGGGCAGCGCTCGCAGCAGTCGCTCGCGCTCGCGGACCGACTCCCAGGTCAGCTTCGGCTGCCCCGAGGCGAGGTAGCGCAGGCCGCCGTGGACGAGCTTGGAGCTGCGGCTCGAGGTACCGGAGGCGAAGTCCGCCTGCTCGACGAGGAGAGCCCGAAGACCGGCCGACGCGGCGGCGCGCAGGATGCCCGCCCCGGTGATGCCGCCGCCGACGACCAGGACGTCCCACGGCCCGGCGGCGAGCGCCCAGGTTGCCGCTCGGGCATCGCCCGTCGGGAGCCCCGCCGCAGCGCTCACGGCCGAGCCTCCGCCTCGTCGCCGAGGAGCACGCCCGGGTTGAGCAGCCCCGCCGGATCGAACCGGCGGGCGACGTCCGCGATGGCCGCCAGCCCCAGCATGCCCTTCTCGGCCGCGAGGTACGGGGCATGGTCGCGCCCGACGCCGTGCTGGTGGCTGATCGTCCCGCCGGCAGCGACGATCGCCTCGCTCGCTGCGCCCTTGAGGCGCCGCCAGCGGTCGAGGTCGCGGTCCGGGTCGCCCGACAGGCGCCACAGGTAGGTCGTGTAGATGCTCGACCCGCTCGGGTAGACGTGCGAGAGGTGGCTGAAGGCGTGGACCCGCTCGTCGTCGGCCTCGAGCCCGTGGCGCAGCGCGCTCGCGACCGCGGCGGCCAGCCCCGGCACGGCGGACCAGCCGACGGCCGTCTCGAGCGTGTCCACGGCGTAGCCGTGCTCCCAGAGCGCGTTCCGCAGGTAGGGCGTGCGGAAGCGGCCGGCCTGCCAGGTCCGTCCGAAGCGGGCCGTGGCGCCGACGCCGCCGTGGGCGCGGCAGATGGCGAGGGCCGTCTCGGCCGTCGTCCGGACGAGGCGGCGGCGCCCGCTCACCCCGAGCAGGAGCAGGCAGCGGCCGGGGCCGACGCCGCGAGCCCGCAGGTAGCGGCGGAGCCAGCCGAGGAGCCGTTCGTGGCCCGCCAGGGCGAGCGTCGTCGCGGTCTCGACGGGCGTCGAGAGGCGGACCATCGAGAGCGGCAGGCGCGCCCGGGCCAGCTCGCGGACTGCGGCGAGGGCCGCCTCGAAGTCAGGCAGGAAGACGGCCGGGAAGGCCTCGACCTCGGGGAGGGGCGTCGTCCTGACCGTCGCCTCGGTGACGATGCCGAGCCGGCCCTCCGAGCCGAGGACGACCTGGCGGAGGTCCGGACCGGCGGCCGAGGCCGGATGCGGCGGCAGGTCGAGCGGCCCGGCCGGGCTCTCGAGGTGGCCGCCGGCGAAGAGCTGCTCGATGCGCCCGTAGCCGAGCGACTGCTGGCCGGAGGAGCGGGTCGCGATCCAGCCGCCCAGGGTCGAGTACTCGAACGACTGGGGGAAGTGACCGAGGGTCAGGCCGCGGGCGCGGAGGGCAGCTTCCAGGTCCGGCCCGGCCGTGCCCGCCCCGAAGGTCGCCAGGCCACTGCCGTCGTCGCAGCGCCGCAGCCCGGCGAGCCGACCGAGGTCGATCGTCAGGGCGGGCTCCGGCCCGCACGGCGGCGTCACGCCGCCGACGACGCTGGTCCCGCCGCCCCAGGGCACCACGCGAGCCCCTGCGGCCGCGGCGTACCGCAGCAGCTCGGCGACCTGCCCGTCCGCTGTCGGCTGGGCGACCCCGTCGGGGAGCCTCCCGACCCGTCCGCTGCGCAGGGCGACCCAGTCCGCGAAGCTCTGGCCGCGCGCGTGCCGGAGCCGGACCTCGGGGTCGGGGGCCACGAGCGGGTGCTTCGGCAGCTGCCCGGGGCCGATCCCCGCCACCGTCGCCTCGAACGTCGCGTCCCGCGGCCGCGTCCCGGGCCCGACCAGCCGCTCGAGATAGCCGAGCGCCGACGCCGGCACCTGCTCGGCCACGGTCTCGTCGCCCCAGCCGTTCCAGCGCCGCACGTCCCACCTCCACGTCCCCGGACGGGGGCTTCGGGGACGCGCTCATCGGTTCCCGGCCGCAACACTTCCGCGGCGCCTCGCGGGCCGACGGCTGGCCCTTTCGTACCCGTCCACGGTACTCTTGCGCGGCTATCATCCGCACTCGCGTCCGGCATCATCCGTCGCCGACGCGGGATCGTACGAGGGCTGACGTGGCCACCGAGACGGAACAGCACGTCGCGCTCCCGAAGCTGTACGGGGCGCCGGCGTATGCCCGGCCGCCGCGTCCCGTCCCGCCGCCGGCGCCGCGAGTCGACGTGGACGACCTGCCGCTCGAGGCCGAGCGGAGCGACGAGGATCGCCTCCTGGCAGCGGGGCTGCACCCGGCCGGCCAGGGCGCCGACGGGGCCGCCTCCGCCGGTCGAGCGCCGGGCGCCACGGGAGGCGCCCCGGCCGGCCGCTACCTCGGGCCGCGGTCCGCGGCGGCCGGTGGCCTGACGGCGGACGGCGTCGCGCCCGACGGCGAGCCCGCCCTCCAGCCGCGCCCCTTCCGACTCCGGGCGCTCGCCTCGCGTCTGCTCGGCGGCCGCTGAGCGCAGCCCCCGCTGGCCCGCCGCGGTTCCGGACGGGCGGGTCGCGGGCGGCAGCGGGTGTAGCATCGGGCCGCGCCGTTCCGGCGGGGGAGTAGCTCAATCGGTCAGAGCGCGGCTCTTATACAGCCTCGGTTGGTGGTTCGAGTCCACCCTCCCCTACCACCCTCGGCGGCCGTCCTACCCAGGCCGCGAGGCCGCCCTGTGCCATAGGGTGGTCACCCCATTGCGCTCCCGCTCCACCGGGGATACCGTTCGCCCCTCGAACGCGGACCGGCGCCCGGGAGGAGCGGCATCGGTGATCCTGCGCGTGTTCCGGGGCAAGGTCCTGGCGGGCCGGGAACAGGAGCTGTACCGGCTCGTCCGGACCATCGGGCTGCCCGCGGTGCGCCGCCAGCCCGGGCTCATCGCGGCCCACTACGGCCGCCGGCTCGACCCCACCGGCGACGAGATCGTCCTGACGACGCTCTGGGCCGACGTCACCTCCCTGGCGGCGTGGGCGGGTCCGGACTCGAGCGCGCCGGTCCTCTTCGAGGGCGAGGCGGAGCTGCTGGCCCACCACGGCGTCGAGCTGTTCGAGGTGATGGACGTGACCGACGCGGAGGCCGCGGCGAGCCGGGCCTGAGCCCGGCGACGCGATCGCCATGGCTGCCCCGTCCCGCGCCGGCCTTCCCCGCGTCGCCTACTGCCGGCGCTGCGGCGCGCCGCGGGCCGCGACGGCCACGGTCTGCCCGGCCTGCGGTCGGCGCTACGGTCGAGGTTCGAGCAGCGCGGCGGTCGCCAAGGTCGCCGGCCTGCTCTGGCTCGTCCTGGCGGCGGTCAGCGCCGTGGGCCTGCTCCCCGCCGCCCTCGGCGGCGATGGCGTGGTGGCGTGGGTCGCGGCCTCGGCGGCGCTGGAACTGCTGACCGGCCTCGGGCTCTTCCTCTTCCCGACCTGGGAGATGCTGACCGCTGCGACCCTCTGGGGCGCGCTCAGCGTCATCGGGGCGCTCATGCAGCTCGCGAACGGCCGCGTCCCGAGCCCCCTCGCGGTCGTCCTCGTCGGCGGCATCGCCCTCGCCGCGGGCCTCTCGTTCGTCGCCCGGCAGCGCCTGCCCCGGCCGACTGACCGCTGAGCGCCCGATCAGGGGACGAGCGCCACCAGGCACGTCGGTCCCCCGTCGGCGCGGACGAACTCCCCGAGCTCGACCTCGACGACCCGCTCGCCGGCCGCCTCCAGCAGGCCGACGGCCGTCGGGTTGCCGCGGGCCACGAAGCACGTCCCGCCGAGCGGGAGGACGTTCGCCCCGGCGAGCTCGGCATCGGGCAGGACGAGGCGGCGGACCTCCGCCGGGGCGACCTCGGGACCCGCCGCGTCGAGCGAGGCGAAGCCGGCCGCGGTCCCGATGAGCAGGTCGGCTCGTACCGCCGTGACCGCGGTGGCGAGGTGGAGGCGATCCGTGACGGGGCAGAGGAACGCCCGGTAGCCCAGCGCCGCCGCCTCGGCCGCGAGCAGCCGCGCCCCGGCCTCGTTCGTCCGGGCGGAGACGCCGACGGCGAGCCGGTCCCCGAAGACGATGACGTCGCCGCCTTCGAGGAGCGCCGGCGGCTCCACGACGCCGACGGGCACATCCGGGCCGACCAGCGGGCGGGCGGCGGCGACGACGCTGGCGACCTCGGGCCGGCGGGGCTGGGCGCCCGGGCGGAGGGCGAGCAGGCGGGCCGTCGGGCCGTCCGATTGCGCCGCCGGGGGCAGGGCCAGGACGACGTCCGAGACGAACGGCGCATCGGGCAGCTCGGGCTCCGCCGGCAGCCGGACGAGGCTCACGCCCGCGGCCTCGAGGGCGCCGCAGAACGAGGCGTGCTGCTGCGCGGCGACGAGCGGATCGATCCGGTCGCGCTCGTGGTGGGTCGAGATGGCGGACCGGAAGGCGGCTGACGGCGGCCGGACGATGACCTGCATCGCCCGCCATCGTAGCCGCCGCCGCGCCCCGCCGCGGGGCCGCGCGACCGCCGGCGAAGGCCCCGCCGCGCGGGTGCGGCTACTTGGCCTCGATCCGGATCCGCGCGTCGACGATGACCGGGCCCTCGGGCAGGACGATCACCGGGTTGCAGTCCATCTCCGCGATCTCCGGCTGGGCCTCGACCATCGCGCTGACCCGCAGGAGCACCTCCTCCAGACCGGCCACATCCGCCTTGGGTGCCCCGCGGTACCCGTCGAGCAGGGGGAACGTCTTGAGTGAGGTCACCATCTCGTGGGCGTCGAGGTCGGTCAGCGGGGTGATGCGGACCTTGACGTCCTTGAGGACCTCGACGGTCACGCCGCCGGCGCCGCAGGCCACGACCGGACCGAACAGCTTGTCGTGCACGACGCCGACGAGCATCTCGACACCGCCCGGCCGGACCATCTGCTGGACGAAGAACTTCTCGACCGTCGTGCCCTGCGCGGCGATCCGCTCGGCCATCGCCCGCGCCTCCGCGGCGGCCTGGGCCTCGCCCTCCAGGTTCAGGACGACGGCCTTCGCCTCGGTCTTGTGGATGAGGCCCGGGGCGACCGCCTTGAGGGCGACCTTGCCGCCGATCTCGGCTGCCGCGCGGCCTGCCTCCTCGGGGGTGGGAGCGAGCAGCCAGCGCGCCATGGGGATGCCGTAGCACTCGAAGAGGCGGGCGACCTCGTCGGGCAGCAGCCAGCGCGAGGCCGGCGCGGCGCCCTCCTCGGCCGTGCCGTCGAGCGAGGCGAGGGCCTCGGCGATGACGGCCGCACCGCCGGCGGGGCGGATGTCCCGGAACGTCGGGATGCTGCCGAGCGACCGCTCGCGCCACTCGCCGTAGCGGACGGCATGGGCCAGAGCCCGCGCTGCGTCCTCCGGGAAGAGGTACGAGGGCAGGTTGAGCCCGTCGCCCTTGATCGAGGCGGGGGCGCCCGTGGACGACATGAAGACGGCGAGGACCGGGATGTCGCGGGGCAGGCCGGCCAGCATCGTCTCGCGGACGGCGGCCGCGATCTGCTCCGACGTCGTGACGAGCACCGGGACGTAGAGGACGATGAGGGCGTCGATGCCGTCCCACTCGGCCAGCAGACGCATCGCCCGGGCGTAGGCCTCGGGCGGCGCGGCGGCGATCATGTCGACCGGGTTGTTCAGGCCGGCCTCGGCCGGCAGGAACTCGGCCAGCTTCGCCCGCAGCTCGTCCGGCGTCTGCGGGACGACCAGTCCGTCGGCCTCGCAGGCATCGGCGCAGAGGATGCCGGGGCCGCCGCCGTTGGTCAGGATCGCGACCCGTCCGCCCTTCGGCAGCGGCTGGTTGGCCAGCAGCGAGGCGACATCGAAGAACTCGCCGAGGGTGTCGGTCCGGACGACGCCGGCCTGCCGGAACAGCGCGTCGACGGTGACGTCGGACGCGCCGAGGAGGGCGCCCGTGTGCGAGGACGTGGCCCGCGCGCCGGCCGTGGAGCGGCCGCTCTTGACGGCCAGGATCGGCTTCGTCCGGCCGACGCGGCGGGCGGTCCGGGCGAACTTGCGGGGGTTGCCGACGGACTCGAGGTAGAGGGCGACGACGTCGGTCCCCTCGTCCGCCTCCCAGTAGTCGAGGAAGTCGGTGTCGGACAGGTCAGCCTTGTTGCCGACCGAGATGAACGACGAGAGGCCGAGCCCGAGGCTGTTGGCGTACTCGATCGCGGCCAGGCCCAGGGCTCCCGACTGACTGAGGAAGCCGACGTTGCCGGGGAGCGGCGCATTCGGGGAGAACGTCGCGTTCATCCGGATGCCCTGGGCGGTGTTGATGACGCCCATGCAGTTCGGCCCGACGAGGCGCATGCCCGCCTCGCGGCACAGCGCGAGCAGCTGGCGCTGCAGCTCCTTGCCCTCGGGGCCCGTCTCGCCGAAGCCCGCGCTGATGACGGTCAGGCCCTTGACCCCCTTCTGGGCGCACTCGCGGACGGCGCCCAGGGCGATGCGCGCCGGCACGACGATGACCGCCATGTCGACCTCGTCGGGGATGTCGAGGATCGAGTGGTACGCGCGGACCGACTGGACGACGTCGGCCTTGGGGTTGACCGGGTAGACAGGGCCGTTGAAGTCCCCGTCGAGGAGGTTTCGGAAGACCTCGCCGCCGATGCTGCCTCGGTTGCGCGACGCGCCGATGACGGCGACCGAGCGCGGCTGGAGCATGGCCCGGACGGCGTTGACCGAGGCGATCTGCTCGCGCAGCTCGAACCGCTCGCGGGCCTCGGCGGTCATGCCGGTCGGGAAGACGACCTTGATGAGGCCCGGCTCGCTCTTGACGGTGATCCCGAAGCCGCTCTCGCGGAAGACCTCGAGCATGCGGTGGTTCTCGGGCAGGACGTCGGCCTCGAAGACGGCCACGCCGTCCTCCTCCGCGACGACCGCCAGGCGCTCCAGGAGCAGCGTCCCCACGCCCCGGCCCTGGTACGCATCGGTCACCGTGAAGCCGACCTCGGCCCGGTCCGCGGTGATGCGGTCGAAGCCGGCCTGGCCGACGACGCGGCCCTCGACGCCGGCGATGGCGAGGAGCGAGCAGTCCTCGCATCCCTCGGCCCCTGCCCAGCGGCGGGCCATCGAGACGAGGTCCGTGCCCGTGGCCGCGAAGCGGAGCCAGCGCGACTCCGGGGAGAGACCCTCGAGGAACTCCAGGATGGCGGCCTCGTCCGCCGGGCGGGCGGGCCGGATGTGGACCGACGAGCCATCGCGCAGGACGACGTCCGCCTCGCGGCTGTCCGGATAGGTGATGCTCATGATGTTCCTCGGGACCTCGTGGACGGATGTGCGGCGGTCGTGGGCGGCCGCGCAGGGCTGGCCGCGGGGACGCTGGTCGTCTTGGCGCCACCATCGTCCACCGGTCGGGCAAGGGGCTAGGGCCAGAGGGCGCCCGAGGCGGGCCGGATGTCCCGAGTCCGGGGTCCCCGCCGGCCCGGGTCGTCCGTCGCCAGCGACTGCCTCGCTCCTGCGGCCGCGGCGCTGGCAGCCCGCGGGGCCCGGGCGGTGTCGCGGTCCTGTAACGACCGGCACGTCGTGTCGGCGACCTCGCAAGCCAAAGGGGTCGAGGCTGGCCGGGCTGGAGGTGACGGCATGGGCAACGACGGCGATCCTCGCTTCAACGGGGGCCAGCAGCTCCACGTCCACGACGGTGGCGTCCGCCGCCAGGTCGTCGACGAACTGGCCGAGCGCGGGGCGCTGCCGGCCGAGCCGGACCGGCCGGTCGACCCGCTCCCGCCGGACGGGACCGTCGGCGCCGACCAGGCGCGGGTCGCCTACGAGCGCGACGTCACGGCAGGGGCGCCGGCAGACCGCTCTCCGAAACCGGGGACGACGGGTCCGCGGTGAGCGCCCTCGACAGGCGGGAACCCGGCCAGGACGCGGCGGGGACGGCGGCGGGCCTCATCCCGCCGCGGCCCAGCCTGCCCACCCTGCGGGCCGCTGCCGCCGGCTGCCGCGCCTGCGACCTGTGGGCTCGCGCGACGCAGACGGTGTTCGGCGAGGGGGCCCGATCGGCCGAGATCATGCTCGTGGGCGAGCAGCCCGGCGACCGCGAGGACCGCGAGGGTCACCCGTTCGTAGGGCCGGCCGGCCAGCTCCTGGACGGGGCCCTCCGCGACGCCGGCATCGACCGCGAGCGGACGTTCGTCACGAACGTCGTCAAGCACTTCAAGTGGTCGCCGGTGCCCGGCAGCAAGCGGCGCCTGCATGAGCGGCCGGACGCGACGGAGGTCCGCGCCTGCGTCCCGTGGTTGGAGGCCGAGCTGGCCGTCGTCGAGCCGGAGGCGCTCGTCCTGCTCGGCGCGACCGCCGCCCAGGCCCTGCTCGGTCCCGGGTTCCGCGTCAGCCGCCAACGGGGCGAGTTCGTCCGCTCGCCGCTCGCCCCGTTGGTCATGGCGACGGTCCACCCGTCGTCGATCCTGCGGGCCCGCGACACCGGCGGCCGAGCGGCAGCGCTGGCGGCCTTCGTCGACGACCTGGCCCGTGTCCCCGCGGCGCTCGCCGCGCGGCGCGTCCCGACGGCGCTCTGAGGGCGCTGCGGTTCAGCGCGCGGCGCGCTGCCCTCCGGCGGCCGGCAGGCAGGGCTCCGCGGCGAGCTGGTCGAGCGCACGTGCCGCGCCGAGCGTGCCGCGGGCGATCGCAGCCAGGAAGCGGCTGGCGGCGCGGACGAGCGGCCGGCCGACCGCCGAGACCAGGGGCCGCTCGGGACGATCCCCCGTCCGGTCCCGCGCCCGGTCCCGGTGCGTCGCGCTCCGCGCCAGACGGCCGCGCTCGGCCTCGGCCAGCAGGGTGGACTGGCGCTCACGGGCGAGCAGCAGCAGATACCACGGCGACATGGCGGACCTCAGCTGTGATGCTCGATCGGCCACTCGACGCGGACGTCCCGCGAGTCGCAGCCCCAGCGGTCAGCCGCCAGGCCGACCACGCCCAGGAGAAGGACCAGGGCCGCCGCGAGAGCGAAGCCCGGGTCGATGAAGCTGAGACCCATCGGGATACCTCGTAACTACTATATGGGCCTAGACTGGTTACTCGTGATGGTAGCCCTTGACTGCTAACCTGTCAACAGGCGTATAGTGGTTAGGAGATGCACGAGCCCCCCGACGCAGCGGCGCTGGCGGAGGCCCCCCTCCCGCCGGGCCACCGCCATGAGGCGTCGATCGAGGACGCCCTCGACTTCGTCAACACCCTCGAGTTCAGTGCCGCCGGCAGCGAGGAGGCGCTGACGAGCGCCGCCGACCTCCTCGTCTGGCTGCGCGAGCGCGGCCTCATCCACCCCGAGACCGAGCGCACCGCAGCCGCGCGGCTGGCGGCGGGCCCGCCGGCCGAAGCCGGTCTGCTCGGGCGGGGCAGGGAGCTCCGGGCGGCGTTCCGGGCACTGCTCGAGGCGATCGCCGCGGCGCGCCCGGCGCCGGCCGGGGCGCTGGGCACGATCAACGCGGCTTTGCGCTCGGGGTACGCGTACGAGTTGGTGCCCGCGCCCGACGGCGTCCGGCTGGACCATCGCCACCCGCCCGATGATCCGGGCGGCGCGCTCGCCAGCCTGGCGGCCGCCCTCGTCAGCGCCGTGAGCGAGGGGGCCACCGAGCGACTCAAGGTCTGCGCCAACGACGAATGCCGCTGGGTCTTCCGGGACGCGTCGCCGGCGGGCCGCCGCCGCTGGTGCGACATGAAGAGTTGCGGCAACCGGGCCAAGGCGCGCCGCCATCGGGAGCGGGTGCGAGCCAGCGCCGCTGTCGCGACACCAGGGGACGGCGCGGGCCACGCTGCGGGCGACGGACCCGCGGTCGCTCAGCCGAGTGAGCGGACCCGCTCCTCGATGTAGCGCCGGCGGCTCGGGCTCAGGCTCCGCTGCGGGGGCAGCGAGGCCAGGAGGCCGGGGATCTGGTCGCGGGTGATGACGGCGCAGGCCGGCGTCCGCGGCACGTCCGACCCGTTCTGCGCGATCACGACCGCGTGGACCTTGACCACGAAGTCGCGATCGTCGGCGGCCAGCCAGCGGCGGACGCGCTCCGCGTCGCGGACGGCGCGATCGAGCGGGTTCTCCATGGGGACCCACCGTCCGCCCTCGACCCGGACCTCCCAGCGGCCCGCCTCGTGACGCGACGCGGCGGGCGGCGGGAGCGTCTCGAACAGGACGACCCCATGGGGGCCCACGACGAGCTCGGGGATGCGACGCCCGTCCGGCAGGACCACCGGCCCCGCGACCAGGACGTCCGGTCCGAGCGAGGCGGCGACGGACGCGACGGGTCCGGGGCGCGGACGGCGGCCGACCGCAGCCTCGACGGCCAGGACGATCCGGCTCAGGCCCAGGATCGCGAAGGCCGCCGGGGCGGTGAGGGCGAGCGCCCAGGCCAGGGCCCCGAGCGCGGCCTGGCTCGGGCCGACCCGGCCGCCGAGCATGAGGCGGTCGACGATCGGCGTCGAGACGGCAAGAAGGCCGAGCGAGCCCGCGATGGCCAGCCAGCCGATGCCGGCGGCGGCGGCGCCCGCCACGGCGACCCGGGCACCAGGCGACCGGCGTCCGACAGGGCGCGTGACGTGCATGAGCGGATGGTCCTCGACCGGCGCCGCCGGGGCCATGGCCACTTCGGGCTAGCTCCGCGGCGCCGACCGGCTGGCCTCCGTCGCACGGCTGCACCGGCCGAGGGGGGCCGCCCGGGGCCCTCGCGCGCTCGGTCCGCTGCGGTCCGGTATGGGCGGGAGCGGAGTGTGGTCGGGGCACGCCCAACCTCTGCCGTCGCGGCCGCAGGACCCCCGTACCATTGCGGCGCCCTTCCGCCATGGCCATCCTCGGACCGTCACCCGAGCGACGACTCGGCTCGGGCGGAGGTCTGAACCGTCGTGCTCGTTCGTCCTGTCCGGCGCCTGTCGCGTGTCCGCCCCTGGCTGGTAGCCCCGGCGATCGCGATGCTGCTCGCCGGCGTGCTCGTCGGGGCGGTCGCCGCGCAGTCCGGCCCGACGCTGCTCACCTCGCCGACGGTCGCGCCTCGGACCGGCACGCCGACGACCCCCATCACCTTCACCGTCCAGTGGCAGAACCACGAGGGCAGCGCGCCCGACCATGTCGACGTCGTCATCGACGGCGCGACGCACGCCATGAGCGTCTCGTCGGGCGGGCCGAAGGGCGGGGCACTCTACACGTACACGACGACGCTGTCGGTCGGCACTCACAGCGTGACCTTCCAGGCGGCGGACACCCGGAAGTTCTCCACGACCCTCGACGGTGGCACGGTCGCCATCACGGCGCCGCCGCCCCCACCCACGGGGGGCGGCTCGACGGGCGGCTCGACGGGCGGGACGGGCTCCGCGCCCGGCGGCCCGGCCGCTCCCGCGACCGGTGGCGGCTCGAACGCCTCCGGGTCGGGCAGTGGCCCGACGGCCGTCCCGGCGAGCGGCGGCACGGCGTCTGGCGCGCCGGCCCCAGGCGGGAGCGCTGGCGGCGCCGCCACCGGCGACGATCTCCCGATGGGTGGCGGAGCGTTCTACGTCGCGACCTATCCGCCGTCCGGATCCGTAGCTGGGACGACGGGCTCGCTCCCCGGCGCCGGCGGCGGCGCGGCGCGGCGCGAGGATGGCAGCCCCTCCCGGCAGGGCCCCGGCCGGGGCGGCGAGGCGCTGGCCGTCACCGTGGCGACCGCACTCGCAGGTACCGTGGGCGCGCCGGATGACCGACCCGGCGCCTACGACGGCACGGCCGCCGTGTTCGCTCTCGACGACCGTCGGTCCCTCCTCCTGCGCGCCCTGCCGCTCTTCCTGGCCACGACCGGCGGGATGGTCATGGCCTTCGCCTTCCTGTTCTTCGGCAAGCGCCGCCGCGACGGCGAGCAGCCGGCGCCCGACGAGACCCTCGCCGCGGCCGCCGCGTCGGGCCTGGCCGGGATCGGGTCCGCCGGGCTCGTGCCCGCGACCGCGCCGGTCTTCGTCGACGAGGAGGCGAGCCTGCCCCGCTGGAGGCGGCCGTCGCTGATGGCCGCCCGCAAGTCGGACCCGCTCCGCGACGCCGCGGTCCAGGTGAATCTGACCTTCGACCACGGCCTCGTCGGCCCCGTCGAGGGGTTCGAGCGACGCCGGATCCGCTACCGCCTGGTCCACCTGCTCGATGGGCCCGACGAGCTGCGCTCGACCGAGATCGGCCTGCTGGACGAGGGCGACGAGGTGCAGTTGCTCGAGAAGCAGGGCACGTACTGGCTGGTCCTGACCCCGGACGGCCGCCAGGGCTGGCTGCACCAGATGACGCTCGGCGAGGTCGTCGCCGCCGACGCCGACCGTGCGCCGGAGACCGAGGTCGCCGAGCGGGGCGTCGTCGACGAGGACGTCCTGGCCGCCTACCTCCGGGCGCGGGCGAGCGCCTGAGGCTCGCGCCGCAGCACCAGCAGGTGCTGGTGGGCGATGTTGGGGACGAAGACCTTCGGATAGCCGTACGGTCGGAGCCGGCTGCCCGCCTGGTGCCAGATCAGGTCGCCCTTCGGCACGAGGCCCACCCGCTCGGCCCGCACCGCCAGGTCCGCCCCGGTGAAGAGGTAGCGGCCGCCCTGGTACGCGTCGCGAACGATGAGGACCGCGTAGCGGCCCGGCCGGAGCACGCGCCGCAGTTCGGCCAGGGCCGCCTCCATCCGCTCGAGGTAGGCGCGGTAGTCGGCGGCGTTCGCGATGTCCGCGGCGAGGTCGCTCACCATCGCGTAGTCGGTCCGCCGGTTCGCGTGGGCCTCGGCGAGCGGCCCGCCCGCCATCGTCATCGGCAGCTGGACGTTGTAGGGCGGATCCGTGGCGACGAGGTCGACGCTCGCCTCCTCGAGCGTCGGCAGCACGGCGAGGGCGTCGCCGACGCGGAGCTCGAGGCCGGACGGGTCGAAGCCGCGCCGGCCGCCAGGGTCGGCAGGCCCGAGATCAGCGAGCTCCGGGCCCAGGCCGTCCCGCTCGGCGGCCAGCTCGCGCACGACGGCCTCGTAGACCGCGGCCCAGCGCGCGTCGAGCTCGATGCCGAGGGCGCGGCGCGGGCCGCGGGCGATCGCGGCGCCGAGCAGGGTCCCACCGACGCCCGCGAACGGGTCGAGCACCAGCTCCCCGGTCCGGCTGAAGAACTCGATGAGGCGGGCCATCAGCCGCGGCGGCTTGTTCGCGCCGTGTGCCTTGCGGCGGGCGTGGCCGAGCTCGGACGGGTAGGCGGTCGTCCAGACCGACTTGGTGAAGTAGAGCCACTCCTCGCCCGGCAGCTCGTTCAGCGTGTTCGCCGGGTGAGGCGGTCGTCGGTCCGTCACGGCGGCGAGCGTAGCAGGCGACGGGCGCCCGGAGCCACGGCTCAGCTCGGCTCTGCGACGGCGCTGCGGACGAACCGCCCGAGGCCGGCCAGGGCGGCCGAGGAGCCGACCAGGGCTCCCGCCGTGAGCAGCCAGACCAGCGGCCCGGGCGCGGCGTCCAGGCAGAGTCCGCCGAGCGGCGGTCCGATGGCGGTGCCCAGGCCGGTCGCGGCCAGGAACAGGCCCTGGTACCGGCCGCGCCTGCGGACCGGCGAGAGGTCGGAGACGAAGGCCGGCTCGATCGGGAAGAGCAGGATCTCCCCGAGGGTCACGAGGACGATGGTCAGGGCCAGACCGGGCGCGACGGCGGGGCCCGGTCCCGCCAGGCCAGCCGTGACGAGGCTGCCGGCCGCGTAGCACAGCCCGGCGAGGGCCATGACCAGCAGCTTCGGCCGGCGCTCGGCCGCCGTCGTGACGCGCAGCTGGAGCAGCACGATGAGGATGCCGTTGATGCTGAACAGGAGGCCCCACTGGGCCGTCGGGACGGCGAGCGAGCGGGCGGCATGGATCGGCAGGATGGCGACCCACTGGAACGTGGCGGCGTGGACGACTGTGGCGATGGCCAGGAAGGCGCCGAAGACGAGCCGGAGGTCGACCTCGCGGCCCGTCGCATCGCCGGGCGCTCCGGGAGGATCATCGGTCGTGGCCAGATGGGCGGGCACCAGGACGTTGCCGGGCGGCGCCAGGAGCGGCTCCTCGGCCGCGGGGTGCGGGCCGCGCGGCAGGGTCTCGGGCAGCCAGCGCAGGGCGATGAGGGCGTAGCAGCCGATCAGGATGCCAGCCGACGTGAACAGCAGCGGGTAGCCGAGCGTTGCGAGTCCCGCGCCGATCGACGGACCGGCGATCCACCCCAGCGCGGAGGCGACCGCCAGGAGGCTGTAGGCCCGGGGTCGGCGTTCCTCCTCGACGACATCGGCGATGGCGGCGCGGGCGGCCGGGATGAAGGCCGGGTCGACCAGCCCCAGGGCGACCGTGCAGACGGCGATCCGGGCGAGGTCCGGGGCCTGGCCCATCAGCCCGACGACGATGGCCGTGCTGCTGACCGAGACGACCATGACGGTCCGCCGCCCGATGCGGTCGGCGAGCCAGCCGCCGACGGCGCCCGACACGATCGAGCAGATCGAGTAGCCGGCGAGGACGAGGCCGGCCTCCGCCGCCGTCGCTCCCAGGCGCTCGGTCAGGTAGAGGGTGAGGAACGGGAAGACGAGGCTGAAGCCGAGGCTCGCGACGAGGTCGCCGGTGGCCAGGACCACGACGAGCGGCGGGAAGTCGCGGCGCAGCTCCCGGTAGGCCCGCACGGGGCCGAGCCGGGTCACGGGATGGGGCACGCCGGCCAGTATCGCGGCTGGCGGCGCTGGCCCGCTCGGCGAGCAGCGTACGATGTCCGGGATGCCCGTCACCAGGACCAGCCCGCGCTTCGTGGGACGCGAGGACGAGCTCGTGCGCGTCGGCGCCGCCCTCGATCGCGCCGCCGCCGGCGAGCCCGCGGCCCTGCTCGTCGCAGCCTCGGCCGGCCTCGGCGCGACGCGCCTGCTCGGCGAGACGGTCCGGCGGCTGCGCGATCTCGACAGCGATTTCCTCGTCCTGCGCGGGCGCGCCTACCCGGCCCGGGCGGCGGAACCGTACGCGGCGCTCGCCGCAGCCCTCGATGCGCTGCCGGCGGCGGTGACGGACGCGGACCTGCCGCGGCTCGCGGGGCCCGCGCCCGACACCCTCGCCCGGCTCGTGCCCGCCCTGCGGCCGCGTCTCGAGCGACTCGGGCTGCTCGCCGGCCCGCTGCCGGTCGCTGCTCCCGAGCGCCGCCAGGCGCGCCTGTTCGAGGCCGTCCTCGGCGCGCTCGGCGTGATCGGCGAGCGGCGGCCCGTCGTGCTCATGCTGGAGGACCTCCAGGGGGCGGATGTCGCGACCCGCGCCGCGATCACGTTCCTGGCCCGGACGATGCGCTCGCAGCGGCTCTGCGTCATCGCGACATATCAGCCCGACGAGCTGACGCGCGAGCACCTGCTCCACGCCAACCTGGTGGCCATGGCCGAGGCGCCGCGCGGCGTCGCACGGCTCGAGCTCGGGCCGCTTGGCCGGGACGACCTCGCCGCGCTCATCGCCGGGATCGAGGGGGGTCGGCCGTCGGCCTCGCTGCTGCTCCTCGTCGCGGAGCGGTCGCGCGGCAATCCGCTGGTGGCGGAGGAGATCCTGGCTGCCCGCCACGAGCTGTCTGGCACGTCGCTGACGGGGGCGCTCGGGCAGCTCGTCATGGCTCGCGTCGCCCTCCGAAGCCCCGAGTGCCGACGGGTCCTCCGGCTGCTCGCGGCCGCGGGCGAGCCGCTCACCCACGCGGAGCTGGCTGCGGCTGCCCAGGCCTTCGAGCTGCAGGCATCCGCACGGCCGCCGCGATCGTCGAGCGCGCCACGGCGGGCCCACGGTCCGCTCGATGCCGATCTGACGGCCGGGCTCGAGGAGGCGATCGAGCACGGGTTCGTGGTCGAGGAGGACCTGGGGGTCCACGCCGCGCGGCGTCTCGCCGTCCGCCACGAGCTCATCGCGCGGGCGATCCGGGCCGACCTGCTGGCCCCGACTCGGCGTCGCTACAGCCGGGCGCTGGCCGAGATGCGCGCCGCCACGCCCAGCATCGCCGTCGGGCACTGGGCGGCGGCCCGCGAGGCGGGCGCGGCCCGCGCCGCCGCCCTCGCCGCGGCCGAGGCCGCCGAGGCCCTGGATGCCTTCGACGTGGCCCTGCCGCACTACGAGCTCGCCCTGGAGCTCTCGGATGCGGTGCAGGATGCCGCGCCCGTGCCGGGCGCGCCCGCGCCGGGCGGACCCGGGCTGGCCGGACTCGAGGCGCGGGCCGCCGAGGCCGCGTTCCTCGCCGGCGACGAACGCCGCGCGGCGGCCTATGCGGAGGCGGCCATCGCCGGCCTGGACGAGCGCCGCGACCGGGTCGCACTCGGCCTGCTGTGGGAGCGCCTCGGCCGGTTCCGGCGGGCCGGCAGCGACTACCACGGCGCCGTCGCCGCCCACCAGCGAGCGGTCGACGTGACGCCGCGCCAGCCGAGCCGGGAGCGCGCGCTCGTCCTGGCCGGCCTCGCCCAGATCCGGATGATCGAGGGTTCCTTCGTCGAGGCCCGCCGCCTCGCCCAGCAGGCCATCGCGGTGGCGCGTGAGGTCGGAGCCCCGGCCCGGGCCGAGCTCGTCCATGCCACGACGACCCTCGCCGTCGTGGACGCCTGGGGCGACGACCCGCAGGCCGCGCTCGGCTGCCTCGAAGAGGCCCGGGCGATGGCCGCCGAGGCGGGCCTCCTCGACGACCTGTTCCGCGCCTACGCCAACCTGACCACCGTCCTCGACCTGCTCGGTCGGCGCGAGGAGGCGGTGGCGGTCGCCGCCGCCGGCGTGGCCGAGACGGAGCGGGTCGGCCAGGCCGCCGCATACGGCAACTTCCTGCGCGGCAACGCGGCCGAGTCGCTCTACCGGCTGGGGCGCTGGGACGAGGCGCGGACGATGAGCCTGCGGGCGCTGGAGTGGGCACCGGCGGGCATCGCCTTCCTCAACCCGTTGCTGACCCTGGCGATGGTCGAGATCGAGACCACGGCGGGCGAGTTCGCCGGCCGCCTGCTGGGCCGCCTGCTGCTGGAGACGGAGACCGTCCCGGACTCCCAGAACTCGGCCCGCTCGTACGCCGCGGCGGCGTCCTACGCCCTCTGGCGCGACGACCTCATCGACGCCTCGCGGGCGATCGCGCGAGGCTGGGCGCGGGTCCGGGCGACCGAGGACTGGGTGCTCATCGCCGAGCTCGCCGCGACCGGCCTCGAGGTCGAGGCCATGGTCGCTCGCGACGCCCGCTTCCGGCGGGACCTGGCGACGCTCGCCGGGGCCCGTGGCCGGGCGGACGCGATGCTGGGCGAGGCGACGCGGGCCTTGGAGGCTGCCGGGGTCCGGCCCGAGGCCGGCTCGCGACGGGAGCCCGACGCGATGCTGGCGACGGCGCGGGCGTACCGGGCGGCGCTCGACCGGCGCGACCGGCCGCGGCTGTGGGCCGACGTCGCCGCGTGCTGGGACGAGCTGGGCGACCCGTACCGGGCCGCTCGCGCCCGGCGGCGCGAGGCCGAGGCAGCGCTCACCGGACGCGGCGGTCTGGCGGGCCGGGCGATGGCCCGTGCGCCACTCACCGCGGCCGCGGAGAGCGCCGCGACCCTCGGCGCCCGGCCGTTGCTGCGGGCCCTGGCCGAGCTCGCCCGGCG
>DASVYJ010000106.1:0-11550 GCA_036392215.1 Candidatus Limnocylindrales bacterium
CGGTGTCTGGTGGCGACGGTGCCGGGAAGGGTAGCAGAGGACGCCTGGCCTGCCCGGGACGGGGCGGATCGCCCGTGAGCCGGCGCGGGCCCTGCCGTACGATCGACGCTGCGCCCCGTCGGATCGCCCGTCGGTGTCGCGGAGCGGCAGTCCCGGCAGGGCGCGTCCGTCGCCGCAGCCAGCCCGTCCGTCCCGCCGGACCACCGACCGCCGCTCGGAGCCCGTCATGTTCGATCGTCTCGGCCGTCTCCTCCTCCGCCTCCGCTTCCTGGCGGTGGCGCTGTGGATCCTCGCGGCGGCCGCGGCCCTCCTCCTGGCGCCCTCGCTCTCGAAGGTCGGATCCGCGGACGAGACGAGCTTCCTGCCCGCCGACGCCGGCTCGCTCCAGGCCCGCCACGTCGTCCAGCAGGCCTTCCCGTCCGACGCCTCGGCCTCGACCGCGACCCTCGTCCTCGAGCGCGACGGCGGGCTGACGGCCGCGGACCGCACCTACCTGGCCGACCTCGCCGCGTGGATGCGCTCGCCCCAGGCGCCAGCTGCGGTGCGCGACACAGTGACCGGCGTGGTCACCGTCGACGCGAACCCCGAGCTCGCCTCGATGTACCGCAGCCCGGACGGGGCGGTCGAGCTGGCGACCGTCCGGCTCAACGTGATCTCGTTCCAGCAGGCCTCGAACGACGCCGTCGACGCCATCCGGGCGCACATCGCCCAGACCGCGCCCGCCGGCCTGGCGGTCCACCTGACCGGCCAGGCGGGGATCGGCCGCGACTACATGAAGGCGCTGCTGGACGGGACCGACCGGACGACGGTGGTCACGATCGTCCTCGTCGTCGTCATCCTGCTGCTCATCTACCGGGCGCCCCTGGCCGCCCTCGTCCCGCTGCTCACCATCGGGGCGGCCTACATCGTCTCGCGGGGCGTCCTGGGGGAGCTCGGCCAGGCCGGCTGGAAGCTCTCCTCGGTCATGGAATCGTTCATCGTCGTGCTCGTCTTCGGGGTGGGCACCGACTACACGATCTTCCTGATTTCCCGCTTCCGGGAGGAGCTGGGCCGGGCCGACCCCGAGCACGCGGTGCCGCTCACCGTCGGCCGCATCGGGGCCGTCATCACCGCCAGCGCGGCGACCGTCGTCGTCGGCCTCGGCTCGATGGCCTTCGGCTCCTTCGGGATGATCCAGAGCACCGGACCCGGCCTCGCCATCGCCATCGCCATCACCCTGCTCGCCGGGCTCACCCTGACCCCCGCCCTGCTGGCCATCTTCGGCCACCACCTGTTCTGGCCGCTCCACGAGCATCGCCGGGCGACCGACGAGGGCCGCGGGCTGTGGAACGCGATCGCCCGCCGGCTCACCCAGCGCCCGGCCATCTCGGCCGTCCTCGTCCTGCTCGTGCTGCTCGCGCCGCTGGCCGCCCTCCCCGGGCTCCGCTCGAACTTCGACGTGCTGGCCGAGCTGCCGACCTCGACCGACGCCCGCCAGGGCTTCGAGGCCCTCGGCCGCCATCTCGACAAGGGCCAGCTCCTGCCGGTCCAGGTGCTCGCCCAGCAGGCGTCGACGAACCTCTCGACCCCGACCGCCCTCGGGCGCCTGCGGCTGACGACGGACCGCCTGGCCGCGACCCCCGGCGTGCTCCACGTCCGGAGCGTCGTCGAGCCGACCGGCGACGGGACGGTGCCGGCGGGCATCCAGCCCTCGGCCCAGCTGGCCGACCTGGCGACGAAGCTCACCCCGTCCGGCGACGTGGCGGCGGCCCGCAGGGCCCTCCTCCGACCCGACGCGACGGCCGGGCTCGACTCCGCCGCGGCGTACCTGGACGCACTCGGCGGCGCCTTCCCGGACGTCGCGGGGACGCCGGCCTTCTCGACGGCCCGGGCCGACCTGTCGGGCTACGCCGACGCGATCCGTCAGCTGCAGGCCTCAGCCCGGGTGAACGGCCAGCTCCACGGCCTCGCGGCGGCGGTCCGGGCAAGTGCGAGCGGCGTCACGACGAACCCGAGCCAGGCGGCGGCCCAGCTCCAGGCCATCGGCGCGTACCTCCAGGAGCTCGCGGTGGCCTTCCCCGACGCGCTCGCCCAGCCGTCGTTCGAGGACGCCCGGACGACGCTGCTGCAGCTCCAGGCCCGGCCGAGCCCGACCCTCGTCGGGCGTCTGGCGGGCGACCTCGACGCCCTCGGCGCCGTCTTCGACGCCCGTCCGGACGCCCTGCTCCTGCCGACCAGCCTGCCGGCGACGCCGGCCTCGACGGCCCTCGGCCAGCGCATCGGCCAGCTCGCGGCCGACGTGCCGAGCGACCTGCGGACGCTCTCGACGACCTTCGCCGGCCGCCAGGACGACTACTTCCTGCCGACGACGATGGCGGGCTCGAGCGGCACGAGCGCGAAGCAGGCCCTCGACGCGTACGACTCGCCCGGTCGTGACGTCAGCCGGCTCTACGTGACGGTCAGCGACGACCCGTACAGCACCGCCGCGTTCGACACGGTCCAGCGGATCCGGGACGTGCTCGCCGCCGACGTCCCGGGCTACGGCAGCGGCGCCCGGGCCTTCGTCGGCGGCCCGACGGCGGAGTTCACCGACATCCAGACGACGATCGCGGCCGACTTCCAGCGGGTCGCGGCCATCACCGTCCTGGGCATCCTGGTGGTGCTGGCACTCCTGCTGCGGAGCCTCGTCGCGCCGCTCTATCTGGTCGCCACGGTGCTGCTCTCGTACGCGGCGACGCTCGGCCTGTCGAGCCTCGTCTTCCAGCGCTGGCTCGGCCAGCCCGGGCTCAACTACTTCATCCCGCTGATGGTCTTCGTGCTGCTGGTCGCCCTGGGCTCCGACTACAACATCTTCCTGATGGCCCGGGTCCGCGAGGAGAGCGCCCGGCACGACCTGCGGACGGGGATCCGGCGCGCGTCGGCCCGGACCGGGACCGTCATCACCTCGGCCGGCATCATCCTGGCCGGGACCTTCGGGGCGCTGGCCTCGGCGCCGCTGCAGATGCTGGTCCAGGTCGGCGTGACGGTCGCGCTCGGCGTTCTCATCGACACGTTCCTCGTCCGCTCGCTGCTCGTCCCGGCCCTCACCGCGCTGATCGGGGAGGCGGTCTGGTGGCCGTTCGGGCGCGGCGAGCGGCCGGCGCCGGCTGTGCCGGTCGGGCCGGTCCCCGCGTTCGCCGTCGCCGCCGCCGGTGCGGGGCCCTCGGCGCCGGTCCTCCCGGGCGGCGGTGTCCCCGAGCTCGACGCGTCGGCGCTGCGGGCCCGGCTCGAGGGCCGGCCGAAGCCGGAGGAGGCCGCGACGGAGGAGATCACGGCCGAGCACTCGGCCGAGAGTCCCGCCGCGGAGCCGGTGCCTCCGAAGCCGCCCGTCGCGGAGCCGCCCGAGTCCCTGCCGGCGGAGTCGCCGGTGTCCGCCGTTCCGCCGCCGCCCGTGCCGGCCGCGCTCCCGCCCGCCGCTGCGGTCCCGTCGGCGACCCCGTCCGCGACCTTCCCGCCGACGGCCCGGCGCCCCAGGTCGCCCGCCTCCGGCAGCCGCCCCGCGCCGCTGTTCGGCGAGCCGTCGCCGCTGACCCGCGCCGTCCTCACCGGAGTCGCCGTCGTCTCGGTCGCGGTGGGCCTCGGCTCGCTCGTCCGTCGCGCGCGCCGCGGTCGCCGCCGCTGAGCAGCCGGCCGTCCCGGCCGGACCCGAGTCGACCGGCGTCGGCTCAGGCGATGCCGAGGAGCCGCGCCAGCACGCCGCCCGTGCCCAGCGCCAGGACGATCGTGGCGCCGCTGATCGCGCCCGCCATCCGCCAGCCGAACTCGCCGGCGAGCGCTGCCAGCGTCGCGACGCAGGGCACCGAGACCGACGCGACGACCGCGTAGACGAACAGCTGGGCGGGGCTCAGGAAGGCGCCCAGGGACGCGGCCCCGGCACCGTACGTGGCGACGGCGAGCGTCACCAGGAGCTGCAGGGCGAGCTCCTTGCGCAGGAAGGCGAAGGCGAGGGCGAGGCCCGCCACGGCCGGCAGGCCGAGCCAGCCGCGGACGATGGGGTCCAGCGCGGCGGCGAGCGGCGCGATGAGTCCGCTCTCGTAGACGAAGCCGAGGACGATCGAGCCGGCCAGCATGACCGGCGCCGCTGTGACGACGAAGGAGCGGAAGCGGAGCCACGCCTTGCGGGCGACGAGGCGGGCCACCGGGCGGCGCAGCGGGGCCAGCTCCAGGACGAGCGCCGGCTGGCGTCCCGGGACGAGGGCGTTCGCGCCGACCCCCGCGGCGAGCGTGATGAGGCCGATCAGGAGGAACGCGGCCACGGCCACGGCCGGCCCCGCGAACGGCGCGAGGGCCGCGACGACGACCGCCGACCGCGCCGAGCAGGGCGTCAGGACCACCAGGAACGAGGCGAGCAGGCGCTCCCGGCGCGTCTGCAGGACGCGCGTGCCGTAGATCGCGGGCACGTTGCAGCCCGTCGCCGCCAGGAGCGGGATCGCGGCGCGGCCGGGCAGCCCGACGGTGTTGAGCAGGCGGTCGGTCAGGACCGCGGCGCTCGTCAGGTAGCCGGAGTCCTCCAGGACGGCGAGCAGGACGTAGAAGGTGAGGACGTAGGGGATGCCGACCGAGAGCATCGCCAGGACGCCGCCGTCGAGGCCCCACAGGAGCGCGGCCGCGAGCGGCCGCCACGGGACGAGCGCGTGGACGAGGCTTGTGAGGGTCGGCGAGGCGGTCGCGCCCCAGGCGGCCGCGAGGAGGCCGGACAGGACGCCGCCGACGACCATCATCGCGGCGAAGGCGGCCGCGGTGACCAGGACGAAGAGCGGGATGCCGGGCCAGGGCGCGGTGCTCCAGCGGCCGAGCCGGTCCGCCACCGACGGCCGGGGCCCGCGCGTCTCGGCCTGGCCGGCGGCCGCACGGCCCGCTCGCCACGTCTCGACCTGCCCGGCCCAGCGCGCGGCCACGTCCCAGCGCAGCGGCTCGAGCGTGGCCGCGGCCTCCAGTGTGGCGGCCCCGCGAGGAGAGACAGCCGAGCGGGCCACGAAGGCGGCGAGGCCCAGGTCGTCGGCCGCGGCCGCACCGAGCGAGTGCAGCCCCTCCAGCCGGTCCGCGGCGGAGGCGAGCTCGCGCTCGACTGACGGCGGGTAGATGCGCGCCGGCACCGTGCCGCGGGGCGAGGCTGCCTCGTCCCGCACCCGCCGCCGCTGCTCCGCCAGCCGGAGCGCGTCCGCGAGCGCTGCCTCGACCCCTCGTCCCTCCCGTCCCACGGTCAGGTGGACCGGCCCGGCGAGCAGTTGCGAGAGTCGGCCGGCGTCGAGGCGCAGGCCGCGGCTCAACGCCTCGTCGGCCAGGTTCGCCGCCACGACGAGGGGCAGCCCCAGGTCCCGGCAGGCGAGCGCGAGCGGGAGGTGTCGGCGGAGGTCCCCCGCGTCGGCGACCAGGAGGATCGCGTCGGGCGCGGCCGCGAGGAGCGTCCGCCAGAACGGCTCGTCGCCGGTCGGCCGGTCGGCGAGGGAGAGGGTCCCGGGCAGGTCGACCAGGACGCCGCGTCGGCCGCCCGCCTCGACGACCCGCGGCTCCTCCCCGACCGTCGTGCCCGGCGCGTTCGTCGTCTCGGCGAAGCGGCGGCTAGCGGCTGCGAACAGCGTGGACTTGCCGACGTTCGGGCGCCCGACGAGGGCGACGACCGGCAGCGGCGGCTCCGCGGCGTCGAGGCCCCCGGGCGTGAGGGGCGCCGGGGCGTCGTGGCATGTCATCACGAGCGTGGATCCGATGGCGCCGGTTCGATCAGGACGTCGGCCGCCACCACGCGGGCGAGCGCCAGCCGCGCGCGCCCGACCCGGACGACGAGGGGCCCGCCGAGGGGCACCCGCGACTCGACCTCGAGCGACACGCCCGGCCGGATGCCCTCCTGGGCCAGCTGCGCTTCGAGCGGTGGCGCGACCGCGACCACGAGCCCGGCCTCCCCCGGAGCGAGCTCGCGCAGGCTGCGCCGGGGCGCGGTCGGCAGGGGAGGGGCGGCGGGGGATTCGTGCACGAACGGAGTACACGTTCCGCAGCCGGCCGGCGGACAGGGAGGAACCGCCCGATTCGGCCGGGACGAAAGGCACCCTGAGCGAAATGTCTCAGGCCGCCCTGACCCTCAGCCGGAGCGACACCGCCTCGCCGGCTGGAGTGCCAGGCTGGCCGACGTCGGGCGGCGAGCACCGGCCAGTGGGACGAGCGGCGGACGGATTTGACGGCCGCTGCTAGACTGCGCGAACACCTCGGCGGCCATGCCGAGGCGGACACGGGAGACCAGGTGGGTCTGTTCAACGGCCGGGACCGCCGCCACGTCGCCGTCGTGATCACGACGGACGGCCGCCGCGTGCAGATGCCGGTCGAGGACGCCGGCCTGGTCGACGTCTCGCTCCTCGGTCTACTCCGCTCCCTCGAGCTTGGCCTTGTGGGCCTTCTTGGGCTCATTACCGGCTCCCGGCGGGAGGACGGACGGACGCGGAGGGACGAGCGCAGATAGCGCCAGGACCACCAGGACGGACGGGACCCTCGCCGGGGACGGCGAGGGTTTTTTGATGGCCACCGGCGGCCGTGGGGTCGGCGGCGGCGGGCCGGACACGACGACGGCGTCACAGAGGGGCGTCGCGGCAGCAGAGGGGCAGGAGCATGACCATGACGACAGAGGAACGCCTGGCGTCGGCGCCGGCGGCGCAGGAGCGGGCGGCCGACGACCCCGGCGAGGGCCCCGCCGCGGCCGCGGAGACGCGGGGCGCGACCGCGGAGGCGCCCGGCGCGGGCACCGCGCTGCCTCCAGGCCGCCGCGAACGCCGGGAGCGCCGGAGCCACCTCCCGGCGACCGACCGCGCGGCGGCCGAGGACCAGGCCCGCCGCCGGATGCTGAACGACGACCGCCGTCGCCGGACGGCAGCCGGCTCCGCCGACGGGCCCGAGCGCCGCCCCGTCGTCCGGAAGCAGACCCGGATCGGCGCCGACGTCCTCTGCGAGGCGCTCCTCCGCCAGGGCGCGGACACCCTCTTCGGCTATCCCGGCGGCGTCATCCTGCCCCTCTACGACGTCCTGGGCGACTACCCGGAGCTGCGCCACGTCCTGGTCCGCCACGAGCAGGGCGCGGCGCACGCGGCCGACGGCTACGCCCGCGCGACCGGCAAGGTCGGCGTCTGCCTCGGGACGAGCGGCCCGGGCGCGACCAACCTCGTGACCGGCATCGGGACGGCCATGCTCGACTCGACGCCGATGGTCGCCATCACCGGCAACGTGGCCGCCGCCCTCATCGGCAAGGACGCCTTCCAGGAGATCGACATCACCGGCATCACCCTGCCGATGACCAAGCACAACTACCTGGTCCGCGACGCGGACGAGCTGCCCCGCGTCCTCGCCGAGGCCTTCCACATCGCCCGGACCGGTCGGCCGGGCCCGGTCCACGTCGACATCACCAAGGATGCCCTCCAGCAGGAGACGACGGCCCAGCACCCGAGCGAGGCCGAGGTCGTCGCCGGCCTGCCCGGCTTCCGGCCCAAGCTCGACGGCCACCCCCGCCAGCTCAAGCTCGCCGCCGCCGAGATCGCCCGCGCCGAGCGCCCCGTCATCCTGGCCGGCCACGGCATCCTCGTCGCCCGGGCCTGGGACGAGCTGCGCGCCCTGGCCGAGCAGGCGAGCATCCCCGTCGCCCACACCCTTCTCGGCGTCGGGGCGATGCCCGAGGACCATCCCCTCAGCCTCGGCTACATGGGGATGCACGGCTGGAAGCACGTCAACCGCGCCATCCAGTCCGCCGACCTGCTGATCGCCCTGGGGATGCGCTTCGACGACCGGGTGACGGGCTCGGTCCGGACGTACGCGCCCTACGCCCGCATCGTCCACGTCGACGTGGACCCGGCCGAGATCGGCAAGAACGTGGCCGTCGAGGTACCGATCGTCGGCGACGTCGGCCACGTCCTGCGGGCCCTGCTGCCGCTCGTGGAGCCGGTCCCGGCCGACCGCCGCGCCGCCTACCTTGAGGAGCTGGCGGCCTGGCGCCGCGAGTCGGAGGCGAGCTCCTGGCACGGCTCGGGTGCCTGGCGCGACGGGCTGCTCTCGGCCGACTTCGTCGTCCAGCGCATCGGCGAGGCGACCGACCACGACGCGACCCTCGTCGCCGACGTGGGCCAGAACCAGATGTGGCTGGCCCGCTACGGCGGCTTCCGGCGGCCGAACAGCCACATCAGCTCGGGCGGCCTGGGGACGATGGGCTTCGCCCTGCCCGCGGCGATGGGCGCCGCCCTGGGCCGGCCGGACAAGGAGACCTGGGCCATCGCGGGCGACGGCGGCCTGCAGATGACGGTCCAGGAGCTGATGACCCTCGTCCAGGACCGCATCCCGGTCCGGATCGCCCTCCTGGACAACCACAAGCTCGGCATGATCCGGCAGTGGCAGGAGCTCATCTACGCCGGCAACTACCACTCCAGCCACCTGCTCGGCCCCGACTGGCTCAAGCTCGCCGAGGCGTACGGGATGCCGGCCTTCCGGGCCTCCACGCCCGACGAGGTGGACGGCGCGATCGCCGCGGCCCGGGCCGTCGACGGCCCGGCCCTGGTCCACTTCCTCATCGCCGAGGAGCAGAACGTCTTCCCGATGATGCCGGCCGGCAAGGGCCTGTCCGACCTGCTCGAGGAATGGGAGGGAGCGGACGAATGAGCCCCGACCCGCGCACCGTCGCCTCGCCCGCCGGCGGTCCCGCCGCCAGCGGGCCCGCTCCCGCGCACGCCGCTCCCGCGCACGCCGCCCCGCCGCCCCGGGCCCTGCCCGGCACCGGGGAGGGCCACCGCCACGTCCTGGTCGCGATCGTCCGCGACCGGCCCGGCGTCCTCAACCGCGTCTCGAGCCTGATGCGGGCCCGCAACTTCAACATCGAGTCGCTCGCGGTGAGCCACACCGACCGCCCCGACACGAGCCGGATGACGATCGTCGTCCACGGCGACGACGTGGCGGTCGAGCAGGCCGCCAAGCAGCTCTACCGGCTCATCGACGTGCTCAAGGTCCAGGACGTCACCGCGGACCCGACCGTCGAGCACGAGCTCGCCCTGGTCAAGGTCCGGACGACGGAGCGGACCCGGGCCGAGGTCATCAGCATCGTCGAGATGTACAAGGGCCGGGTCATCGACCTGGCCGCCGAGAGCCTCATCGTCGAGGCGACCGGCACCGAGGCCGAGGTGGACGCCCTGGTGGCGCTCCTGCGCGGCTTCGGGATCAAGGAACTGGTGCGGACCGGGGCCGTCGTGATGGCCCGAGGCTCCGGCTCGATCGAGGAGGCCGTCAAGCGATGACCGCGCGGATGTACTACGACGCCGACACCGACCCGGCCGCCCTGGCGGGCCAGACGGTGGCGATCGTCGGCTACGGCAGCCAGGGCCACGCCCACGCCCTGAACCTCCACGAATCCGGGATCGACGTCGTCGTGGGCCTGCCCGCCACGAGCCGCAGCCGGGCCCTGGCCGAGGAGGCCGGCCTCCGGGTGACCGACGTCGCCTCGGCCGTCCAGGCGGCCGACGCGATCATGCTCCTCGTCCCGGACACGGCCCAGAAGGCGGTCTACGACGCCGACATCGCGCCGCACCTGCGCCCGGGCCAGCTGCTCCTCTTCGCCCACGGCTTCAACATCCACTTCGGCCGGATCGACCCGCCCGGCGACATCGACGTGGGCATGGTCGCCCCCAAGGGCCCCGGCCATCTCGTCCGCAGCGTCTACCGGGCCGGCGGCGGGGTGCCCGCCCTCTTCGCCGTCCACCGCGACGCCTCCGGCACCGCCCGCGCCCGCGTCCTGGCCTACGCCCGGGCGCTCGGGGCGACCCGCGCCGGGGTGCTCGAGACGACGTTCGCCGAGGAGACCGAATCGGACCTCTTCGGGGAGCAGGCCGTCCTGTGCGGCGGGGTCTCGAACCTCGTCAAGCTCGGCTTCGAGACGCTCGTCGAGGGCGGCTACCAGCCCGAGCTGGCCTACTTCGAGACGCTCCACGAGCTCAAGCTGATCGTCGACCTGATGTACCGCGGCGGCCTCGACTTCATGCGCTTCAGCGTCTCGGACACGGCCGAGTACGGCGACTACGTGTCCGGCCCGCGGATCATCGACGAGCACGTCCGCGAGACGATGCGCCAGGTCCTCCGCGAGATCCAGGACGGCTCGTTCG
This sequence comes from Candidatus Limnocylindrales bacterium, assembly GCA_036392215.1. Taxonomy (GTDB): domain Bacteria; phylum Chloroflexota; class Limnocylindria; order Limnocylindrales; family CSP1-4; genus JAJYJO01. The sequence continues at coordinate 10,134 of DASVYJ010000106.1, forward strand.
CCCGGCGCTGGATCGCCGAGAACGAGGCCGGCCGGCCGGAGTTCGAGCGCATGCGCGCCGCCGAGCGGGGCCACCAGGTCGAGCAGGTCGGGGCCGCGCTGCGCGCCCAGATGGCCTTCCTCGACCCGGTCACCGTCCGGGCCGGCGAGGCCCAGGCCGCGGCGGAGACGCAGCGGCCCTCGGCGGCGTCGCGATGAGCGGCGGCGTCGCCGGGCCCGGCGTCGCGCCGGGCAGCGTCCGCATCTTCGACACGACCCTCCGCGACGGGGAGCAGGCCCCCGGCGCCGGGCTGACCGCGGCCGAGAAGCTCGAGGTCGCCCGCCAGCTCGCCCGCCTCCGGGTCGACGTCATCGAGGCGGGCTTCCCGGCCGCCTCGCCGGGCGATTTCGAAGCCGTCCAGCGCATCGCCCGCGAGACGAAGGGCGGGGTGGCCGTCGCCGCCCTCGCCCGCTGCCGCGACGGCGACCCGCAGCGGGCCGTCGAGGCCATCCGCGTCGCCGAGCGGCCGCACCTCCACGTCTTCATCGCGACGAGCGACATCCACCTCGTCCACAAGCTGCGGATGAGCCGCGAGCAGGCCCTCGCCGAGGCGGTCCGCTGGGTCCGCTACGGGCGCGAGGCGCTCGGGCGGGACGTCGAGGTCGAGTTCAGCGCTGAGGACGCCTCGCGCACGGATCCCGAGTTCCTGCTCCAGGTCTACGAGGCGGTCGTGGAGGCGGGCGCCTCCACCGTCAACATCCCGGACACGGTCGGCTACGCCATCCCGGCCGAGTTCGGGGCGCTCGTCCGCAGCGTGGTCGAGCGGGTCGGCGAGGCGGCCACGGTCAGCGTCCACTGCCACAACGACCTGGGCCTCGCCACGGCCAACACGCTCGCGGCCGTCCAGGCCGGGGCGCGCCAGGTCGAGGTCACCATCAACGGCCTCGGGGAGCGGGCGGGCAACGCCTCCCTCGAGGAGGTCGTCATGGCCCTCCGCACCCGGCCGACCCAGTTCCCCGAGCTCGGCAGCCGCGTCCAGACCGAGCAGATCACGCCCGCGAGCCGCCTGGTCAGCTACCTGACCGGCTTCACGATCCAGCCGAACAAGGCGGTCGTCGGCGGCAACGCCTTCGCCCACGAGTCGGGCATCCACCAGGACGGCGTCATCAAGAACCCGCTGACCTACGAGATCATGACCCCCCAGTCGGTCGGCCTCTCCGGCAGCCAGCTGACGATCGGCAAGCTGTCCGGCCGCCGGGGCCTGCAGGGCAAGCTCCGCGAGCTCGGCCACGACGTCCAGGGGGCGGCGCTCGACGAGCTGTACCGCCAGGTCGTCGCGCTGGCCGACACGAAGAAGGAAGTCACGGACGCCGACCTGCTCGCCCTGGTCGAGCAGCGCGCGGCGGTCGGCCCGGCCACCATCTGCCTCGAGGGCTGG
>DASVYJ010000107.1:0-14792 GCA_036392215.1 Candidatus Limnocylindrales bacterium
GCCGACGGCGGGCCAGGGCGTCGTCGCCGGGCCCGGCGAGAACGCCGGCGTCATCTCCATCGGCGACGGGCTCGCCGTCGCCTTCAAGATCGAGTCGCACAACCACCCGAGCGCGGTCGAGCCGTACCAGGGCGCCGCGACGGGTGTCGGCGGCATCCTCCGCGACATCTTCACGATGGGGGCGCGGCCGATCGCCGTCCTCGACGCCCTCCGCTTCGGCGACGCATCGGAGCCGCGGACGCGCCACCTCGTCGCGGGCGTGGTGGGCGGCGTCGGCGGTTACGGCAACTGCGTCGGCGTGCCCACGGTGGGCGGCGAGCTCGTCTTCGACCCGTCATACCAGGGCAACCCGCTCGTCAACGTGATGGCCATCGGCCTGCTCGAGGAGCGCCTCCTGACGCTCGCCGCGGCGCCCGGGCCGGGCAACCTCGTCGTCCTGTTCGGCTCGACCACCGGCCGCGACGGGATCGGCGGCGCGTCCGTCCTGGCGAGCGCCACATTCGCCGAGGACGACCCCTCGAAGCGGCCGTCCGTCCAGGTCGGCGACCCGTTCGCCGAGAAGCTGCTGATCGAGGCCTCGCTCGAGCTCATCGAGCGCGGCCTGGTCGAGGGGCTGCAGGACCTCGGGGCGGGCGGCATCAGCTGCGCGACCTCCGAGACGGCGGACCGGGCCGGAACGGGCATGCTCGTCGACCTCGACGCCATCCCCCGCCGAGAGCCGGGCCTCGAGGCATTCGAGGTCATGATCTCCGAGTCGCAGGAGCGGATGCTCGCCGTCGTCCGGCCGAACCGCTGGGAGGCGGTCGCCGAGGTCTGCCGCCGCTGGGGCCTGCCCGTCGCGATCGTCGGCCGGGTGACCGGCGACGGCGACATCGTCGTCGTGACGGGGGGCCTGGACGAGGCCGGCAGGCCGAACCCGGACGCCCGCGAGCTCGCCCGGATCCCCGCCGCCGCGCTCACCAGCGACGCGATCGTCCACGAGCGACTGGCCGCGCCGCCGCCGCGCCGCCGGGCAGCGCCCGCGCCGGGCATCCCGGGCGAGCCCTGGGACAGCCTGCCGGAGCGGGGGATGGACCCCGGCCTCGTGCTGCAGGGCCTGCTCGGGACGCCGAACCTGGCGAGCCGCCGGTGGGTCTACGAGCAGTACGACTGGCACGTCGGGGCGGCCACGGTCGCGGGGCCGGGGCGCGGCGCCGCCGTCCTGCGGGTGCCAGGGACGCGCAAGGGGCTCGTCGCAACGACGGACGGCAACCAGGCCGTCAGCCTCCACGACCCGTGGCTCGGCGCGGCGCTCAGCGTCGCCGAGGCGACCCGCAACGTCTCGATCACGGGGGCCCGGCCGCTCGGCGTGACGAACTGCCTGAACTACGGCGACCCGACGCGGCCCGAGGCGTTCTGGCAGCTCCGGGAGGCGGTCCGCGGCCTCGGCGACACGTGTCGCGCCCTGGGGCTCCCTGTGACCGGCGGCAACGTCTCGCTGTACAACGAATCACCGCAGGGCGCGATCGCCCCGACGCCGGAGATCGGCGTCGTCGGCCTGCTCGACGACCTCGACCTGCTCGTCGGGCCGGCGTTCGCCGCGGACGGCGACGTCGTCCTGCTGCTCGGCGAGGCGACGCCGGGCCTCGCGGGAAGCGCCTACGCGACGCTTGCCGGCCTGGCGGCCGAGGACGTCGTGCCTGGCCTCGACCTCGTCCGCGAGGCGGCCCTCCAGGCGCTCATCCGCGAGGCGATCGCGGCCCGGCTCGTGGCCTCGGCCCAGGACGTCGCCGCGGGCGGCCTCGCGGTCGCCCTGGCCGAGGCCGCCCTGTGGGGCGGGCGCGGCGCGCGGCTCCGGCTCGGGGTGCCGGCCTCCCCCGCCATCGAGCTGTTCGGCGAGAGCCCGTCGCGGGTCGTGATGACCTGCCGGCCGCGCAACCTCGCCGCCCTGCGCCGGCTCGCCGCCACAGCCCGGGTCCCGCTCCAGGAGCTCGGCCGCACCGGCGGGGAGCGGCTCGTCATCGAGCTCACCGGCCAGGGCGCGACCGGCGCGGCCGAGGAGCGCGGCTCGAACGTCGCGGACGCGCTCGACGTCGCCCTCGTCGAGCTCCGCCACGCCTGGGAGCACGGCCTCGCCCGCGCCCTGGGCGAGGAGGTGTAGCCGTGTGCGGTGTGTTCGGGGCGCTCGTCCCGGGGGCCGACGCCGCCCCGCTGGCGGCCCTGGGCCTCTTCGCCCTCCAGCACCGCGGCCAGGAATCGGCCGGCCTGGCCGTCTCCGACGGTGAGCAGCTCATGCTCTACAAGGACCTCGGCCTCGTCGCCCAGGTCCTCGACGAGCGGCGCCTGCCCAGCCTGCGCGGCGCTCTCGCCATCGCCCACTGCCGCTATTCGACCACCGGCTCGTCGACCTGGGAGAACGCCCAGCCGACGTTCCGCCTCGGCCGCGCGCGGACGCTCGCCATCGGCCACAACGGCAACCTCGTCAACACCCGCGAGCTGCTCGACCTGCTCCCCGGCGGGCTCGCCCGCCTGCCCGCGACGAGCGACACGGAGGTCCTCACCGCGCTCCTCGCCGACGACCCGTCCGAGGATGCCGTGGAGGCGCTCCGGCGCGTCCTGCCGCGCGTCCGCGGGGCGTACAGCCTGGTCATCCTCGACGAGCGGCGGGTGATCGGCGTCCGCGACCCGGACGGCTTCCGGCCGCTCGTCCTGGGCCGCCTGCCCGATCCCGCCGACCCCACGGGCGAGGCCACGGCAGGCTGGCTGCTGAGCAGCGAGACGGCCGGCATCGAGGTCGTCGGCGGCGAGGTGGTCCGCGACGTGGAGCCGGGCGAGCTCGTCGTCCTGGAGGCCGGCCACGAGCCGCGCAGCGTCCGCTTCGCCGAGGCGCGCCACCACCTCTGCGTCTTCGAGCTCATCTACTTCGCCCGGCCCGACTCGTACCTGCTGGGGCGGAACCTGTACGAGGCGCGGCGCCGGATGGGGGTCGCCCTGGCTGCCGAGGCGCCCGCCGAGGCGGACCTCGTCATGCCCGTCCCCGACACCGGTGCGCCGGCCGCGGCCGGCTTCGCCGAGGCGAGCGGCCTGCCGTACCGCGAAGGCATGATGCGCAACCGCTACGCCGGGCGGACCTTCATCCAGCCGTCACAGGCGATGCGCCAGCGGGGCGTGACGGTCAAGCTCTCGCCGCTCCGCGAGGTCGTCAGGGGCCAGCGCCTGATCGTCGTCGACGACTCCATCGTGCGGGGCACCACGACGCGCCAGATCGTCTCGCTCCTGCGGAAGGCGGGCGCCGCCGAGGTCCACCTGCGGATCAGCTCGCCGCCGATCCACCACCCCTGCTTCTACGGCATCGACACCCAGATCGAGACCGAGCTCATCGCCGCGACCCACTCTATCGAGGAGATCCGCCGCTTCGTCGGGGCGGACACGCTCGACTTCCTCTCGATCGAGGGCGTCCTGGCCGCGCTCGACCTGCCGTACGAGCGCTTCTGCTTCGCCTGCTTCGACGGGCGCTACCCGGTCCCGGTCCCGTACGACGCGGCGAACCACAAGTTCGTCCTCGAATCCGAGCCGGCTCCGGCGGGCGCGGGTACAGCTGCGGGCCTGCTCCGTGGCTGACGCCCGGCTCGAGCGGGCGGCCTACCGGGCGGCGGGGGTGGATGTCGCGGCGGGCGACCGGGCGGTCGAGCTGATGCGGGCCGCGGTCGAATCGACCCGCCGGCCGGAGGTGCTCGGCGGCCTGGGCGGGTTCGCCGGGGCGGTCTCGCTGCCGACGGGCCTGCGCGAGCCGCTGCTCGTCAGCGCGACGGACGGGGTCGGGACCAAGACGGCCATCGCGGCCGCGATCGGCCGCTTCGACACGATCGGGCTCGACCTCGTGGCGATGTGCGCCGACGACGTGGTCTGCGCGGGGGCGGCGCCGCTCTTCTTCCTCGACTACGTCGCCGTCGGGCGGCTCGTCCCCGAGGGCGTGGCCTCGCTCGTCGACGGCGTGGCGGCGGGCTGCCGGGAGGCGGGCTGCGCCCTCGTCGGCGGCGAGACGGCGGAGCATCCGGGGCTCATGGCCCCCGACGAGTTCGACCTGGCGGGCTTCTGCGTCGGGGTGGTCGAGCGCGATCGGTTGCTCGACGGTTCGGCGGCCGAGCCGGGCGACGCGATCGTCGGCCTGGCCGCCAGCGGCCTGCACGCGAACGGCTACTCGCTCGTCCGCTCGCTCGTCGCCCGCTGGGACCTCGACCTCCGGGCTCCGTACCAGGCCCAGCTCCAGCTCAGCCTCGGCGACGAGGCGCGCGAGGCGGCGATGGCGGCCGAGCCCGGACTCGCCCTGGCCACGCTCGGCGAGGTCCTCCTGACGCCGACCCGGATCTACGCGCGGACCGTGCTCGGCCTGCGGGACGCGCTCGAAGCGGCCAGGCTGCCGCTGCGCGGCCTGGCCCACGTGACGGGCGGCGGCCTGCCGGGCAACGTCCCGCGCGCCCTGCCGGACGGCCTCGGGGCGCGGCTCGATCCCGGGCGCTGGCCGCTGCCTTCCGTCATGCGCCTGCTCGGCGCGCTCGGCGGCCTCGACGAGGCGGAGTTGCGGGCGACGTTCAACGGCGGGCTCGGGATGGTCGCGATCGTGCCGCCCGACGCCGTCGAGCCGGCGATCGCCCACCTCGCCGCGGCTGGCGTCCCGGCCTGGCTGGTCGGGGAGGTCGCCGCGGCGGACGAGCTCGGCGGGCGCTATGTGGAGGCGGCGCTCCGGCGGTTCGGCTAGGGGAGCGGGGGATCGGGATGGCGGCCGGTCCGTCGGGACCCGGCCGGAGAGGAGGCAGCGTGGCGGCCAGGATCGCGGTCGGGGTCTCCGGGTCGGGCAGCAACCTGCGGGCACTGGCGGGCGCCGCGTCGCGCGGCTCGCTCGGCGCCGAGCTCGGTCTCGTCTTCGCCGACCGACCCTGTCCCGCGCTCGACTGGGCGGCGGCGGAGGCCGGCCTCGATACCGCGCTCGTGCCCGGCGCCGCGTCCCGCGACGCCGCCGAACGGGCGGCCGCGGACGAGGTCCTGGCCGAGACCTTGCGGGGCGCGGCCGCGGACGCCGTCGTCCTGGCCGGCTACCTGCGGATCGTCGGCCCGGCGGTCCTGGCCGCCTTCCCCGACCGCATCGTCAACGTCCACCCTTCGCTGCTGCCCGCCTTCCCGGGCGCCCACGCCGTCCGCGACGCCCTCGCGGCCGGCGTGCGCGTGACCGGCGTCACCGTCCACCTCGCCGACGACCGCCTCGACGGCGGCCCGATCCTCCTCCAGGAGGCCGTGCCCGTCCTGCCCGACGACGACGAGGCGACCCTCCTCGGCCGTCTCCACGCGGTCGAGCACCGCCTCCTGCCGCGGGCCGTCGGCCTCGTCCTGGCGGGCGCCGTCTCGCGGGAGGCCGACGGCCGCGTCCTCGTCGACGCCGCCCGCGCCGCCGAGGTCCTGCCCGTCCCTCGCCGGGCGCTCCTGTCGGTCTCGGACAAGACGGGCCTGGTCGAGCTCGGCCGGGGCCTCGTCGGGCTCGGCTTCGAGCTCGTCTCGACCGGTGGCACGGCCCGGGCCCTGCGCGAGGCCGGCCTGGCCGTGACCGACGTCGCCGCCGTGACGGGGTTCCCGGAGATGCTCGACGGGCGGGTCAAGACGCTCCACCCGCGCGTCCACGCCGGGATCCTGGCCGACCGCCGCCTGGCCGCCCATCGCGAGCAGCTCGCCGCCGCGGCGATCGAGCCGTTCGAGCTCGTCGTCGTCAACCTCTACCCGTTCGCCGCCGCCGCCGAGCGACCCGGGATCGGCCTCGACGAGCTCATCGAGGAGATCGACATCGGAGGCCCGTCGCTGGTCCGGGCGGCCGCCAAGAACCAGGCCAGCGTCGCGATCGTCACCTCGCCGGCCCGCTACGAGGCCGTCCTCGCCGGCCTCGCGGACGGCGGCCCGCTCGGCGACGGCCTGCGGGCGGCCCTCGCGGTCGAGGCCTTCCGCCATACCGGCGCCTACGACGCCCGGATCGCGGCCGAGCTGCCCGAACGCTTCGCCGCGGCCGGAATCGCCCTGCCCGACGAGCCCGGCCTGCCCGGCGCCAGCGACCCATACCCGGCGACGCTCGTGGTCGGCCTGGAGAAGGTCGAGACCCTCCGCTACGGCGAGAACCCGCACCAGCCGGCGGCCCGCTACCGCCGGCCGGGGCAGGGGAGCGCGGCCGGCCCCTTCGCGACGGGCGACCGGATCCTGCAGGGCAAGGCCCTCTCGTACAACAACGTCCTCGACGCGTCGGCGGCGGCCGCGCTCGGGCGCGCCCTGCGCGGGCCGGCCTGCGTCATCGTCAAGCACGCCAACCCGTGTGGGGCCGCGGAGCGCGACGACCCGCTCACCGCCTGGCAGGACGCGCTCGCCGGCGACCCGGTCTCGGCCTTCGGCGGGGTCGTCGCCCTGACCCGCCCCGTCAACCCGGCGCTGGCCGAGGCGCTCGCCGCGATCTTCCTCGAGGTGGTCCTGGCGCCGGCCTTCTCGGCCGAGGCGCTCGAGGTGCTGGCCCGCAGGCCGAACCTGCGGCTGCTGGTCGACGAGACGCTGGCGACGGAGCCCCAGACGGTGAAGGCCGCCGCCGACCCGACCGGCTCCCTGCGGACCGCGGGCGGGGCGGTCCTCGTCACCGCGCCTGACGTCCTGCCGGACGACCCCTCGGCCTGGCGGGTCGCGACCGCCCGCCAGCCCTCACCGACCGAGCGCCGCGACCTGGACCTCGCCTGGCGGCTCGTCCGGGGCGTCACGTCCAACGCCATCGTCCTCGTCCGCGACGGCGCCCTCATCGGCCTCGGCTCGGGCCAGACCAGCCGCGTCGACGCCGCCCGGCAGGCCGTCGCCAAGGCGGCCGCGATCGCCGGGCCCGAGCGGGTCGCCGGCTCGGCCTGCGCCTCGGACGCCTTCTTCCCGTTCCCCGACGGCGTCGAGGCCTGCCTCGACGGCGGGGTGGCCGCGTTCGTCCAGCCCGGCGGCTCGGTCCGCGACGCGGAGGTCATCGCGGCCGCCGACGCCGCCGAGGCGACGATGCTCCTGACCGGCATCCGCCACTTTCGCCACTAGCGAGGCGCCGCCCAGAGCGAACCCGCACTAAACAGAACAGGAAGCATTCGCGCACTATCTGCTGAGGGAGGAAGCCCGGCGCGTGGATGAAGAGCACTTCGACCGCCTCTACCCGTCGCTGCTCGTCGAGTTGCGCTCCCTGTGCCAAGCGGTCGGGGGAGGCTACTCGTCTGAAGATGCCGCCCAAGAGGCGTTGATGTACGCACGCACGCATTTGAACCAGCTCCGCGACGACGACAAGCTACTGCCCTGGCTGCGGCGGATCGCTGCACGTACGGCCCGCCGCCGGACGACGGGCTTCCCTATCCCGCGGGACGTCGGTGAGATAGACCAGTGGGCCACCGTAGACCTATCGATCGATGAGAAGGCCGCGCTCTCTACGCTGTCCGATCGACAGCGGGTCGTCGTAACGCTTGTGTACCTCCTGGGCTACACCGAGCGAGAGGCGGCGGGAATCCTCGGCTTGCAGCGAGGCACGATCGCGGCAACGCTCTGGCAAAGCCGGCGACGTCTCGCGCGGGCCCTTGTCGGATACGGGAGAACTTGACGATGAGGAGACCCTGGGGCCACGTCGACGAGGGGGCGATCGCCAGGCTGGCTGACGGGCGCACCCGAGCACTGCGTATCAGCGACCGCGACCACTTGCTGCGTTGCAACTCATGCGCAGCGCTGCTCGAGGGGCACAAGCGCGCCGGTCGCCTACTCCTACGACCTGGCCGAGGACAGCCTCTGCCCGGAGGCCCTGCCCGAAGTCTGAGTCGTGGATTTGGACTTGGCTGGGTAGCCGCTGCTGCCTTGGTCATCGCGGCTCTCGGGTTGCGGTTCGCAGCTGTTGATAGGAATGCTCCCTCTGCATCCGTCCGTCCTGGAGTGTTGGCCCAGCCGTCCGCCACGGTACTCGAGGCCGTTGACGCCGCCGGATTCGACCACCTTGTTTGGTCCCCAGACGGCGGGAGGCTGGCACTGGCTGTCGATGGGAGCTCTGTCCAGGTCGTGTTGCGTTCCGCTCCGTTTCGGACAGAGCTGGACATCAAGGTGCCTCGAGCCGCCCTCGCTTGGGCTAGTTCAGATGAGCTCCTGGTTATCAGCCGAGGCGGTCTCGACGACGGTCGAACGCGGATCTATTCGATGACGGGGCGACCCGACGCCGAAGTCCCCGGCCGATACTGGGAGGCCATCGGAAACGGCAAAGGAACGGTCGCGCTAACGCTTGCGCCGGCCGACCCGTCCGCCGCCGCAGGCCGCTACGCGCTCTGGCGCGCCGGTAAGGTCGGTCCGATCGCCGAGGGCAGCCCCATTGGCTGGAGTGCAGACGGCACCGCCCTGGTCGTTGCGCATCCCTTCCGGGATCCAGCACGTGGCCCGGGCGCAGAGCGAGCGATCTGGCTCGAGATCGTCCACCCATCGGAGGCCAGCAGAATCGAACTGGGCGGGACGATCACGGAGGCAGGCATCGATCCGCAGTTCAGTCCCGACGGGCGGCAGCTCGCCGTCTGCGCCCTCCAGCCCACAGGGGAATGCAGTCCGTCGATCGTGCGATTGGAGGATGAGAAAGCGACGACGCTTGGCAGCGCTGCGGACACGAGCATGGCCTGGATCAATGACGGCGAGTTGGCCTTCACACACGAGGGGCGGCTTCTCCTTGCCTCGGCGACCGGAACGGTGACAGACGGCGGCCTGGAGGCCGGCTGGGTTCTGCAGACTGGTTCAGGATCCGTCATCGTTGGTTCGCCACAGTCGCCTGCATTAGCCATCCTTACCCGCGGGATTCGCGTACGTCTCGAACTGCCGGGCCCGCTGGCATTTGGTCCGGTGGCTTCCTCTGATGGGCGCTCCCTTGCGGCCGCCTACAGCGAGTCCGGGGGCCCTCGTCAGCGACTGGTTTTGATCACGGGGCTCCCTTGACGGACGGGCTTGGCGACAGGTGCAGGACGCCACTATCCCCTGCCTTCAGCAAGGCGTGCCATTGCCCGGATTCCGTGGCCACCTCTACAACGGGCAGGTACGGGTCCATTGTTTCGTCAGACCATGCCCATGCCAGTCGGGTGCGCGTCGCTGAGATTCCGTATGCCTTCGCCAACTCAGCTCGATAGGACTCATCCGGTAGCCGGAACCCGGTTTCCGTGGCGCGCAAGCCCGCGAACTCGATGAACCCGGCCTCTTCCGTCACCATCGCAACGGCCACCGTCCTAGCTCTCTTCTTGATCTCCACCAGGAAGTAGGAGGGGAACTCGCTCGCCGCGGAGTCAACGTGGACGGAGCTTCCTACGCTGACCCCTCGGAAGTCGATGCCGAGGGCGTTCCCCCGAGTAAGCTCATTCTGCTGAAGGCCGGTAAGGACAACTTCGCGCAGATCGGCAATATCCGACAGGTCTTGGAGCGCTGGCTGGACAGGCGTGACTGGCGCCCCACCGAATACGTCAGCCCAAGATGCGGGCGGATTATCGATCCCAATGCGTCCGCCGGCAGGTGCATTGCTCGACGAAGATCGAAGAATCGTGTCGTACCTCTGGTAGTAGTACGATCCCTCGTTCACATCGGGGAGGAAGTAGTGTGCATTCCAATTCGACAACGTGACGTACGAGTTTGGAGCGATGTTGTATGGGCCGCCTCCAGGCAGGGTACCTATGTTGCCCAATCCGGATCCATACCAGGGGTCAATGACGTAGAAGCCGTATAGCGACGACCCTGGGAAGTTGGGGTCAGATGAGGCTTGGAAGCCAATGACTAAGTATGCGTGATCGCCGGCTGCCACTATCGCCCCAACAGGTTGCCCAGTTGCCCGAATTCCCATTTCAAGCTCGCCGTTCGCTTGAGCCTGTTGATTGCTCGGATAGTCGTAGTCTTGGAAGCCATAGCCGGCGGGTGTGTAGTACCACATCCCGTACGCCCATCCGCGGGGATCGACTCCTATGGACAGCGGCGAGGCCATGTGTTGCCGCTCGTAGTTGTAGATTGTGGTCTGGGTGGGACGCGTCGAGTTCGGGATGTAGCCAAGCCAACTGAGTGTGCTGGCCGCAACACAGTAGTAGGTTGTCGCCTGCGGGCTGTACGTCCCGTACCAGAGATCCCGCGTATATACAGCCGACACGGAGATCGGCGAAGTCGCCAAGACGACGGCAGCGAAGATGGTTGCCGTTGGCAGGGCCTTGCGCCTCTTCCGCCCTTCCCAGCCGCACGCGACCTTAAGTCGTGCCCTTAGCCCACATGCAGCGGGTGCGGTGGGGCCGTCGAGGCGGTCCGGCGTGTTCTGAGCCATCGCGCACCTCCGTCGGTAGCCGGCCGGTGGTCCCTTTGTACTCGAGGCCATCCGCAGCCCTATCAGAGCCTTCGGGGATGTGGTCACCTTGTACACCGGTCCAACGCGACCTATGTGTCATCCAGGCGACAGGCGTCGCCCAGCCGGTCGGACCGTCTGGGTAGCGGAGCGCCTGGGCCGTGTCCGTGACCATGAGAAAGTCCCCACTGGTGGCCACGTAGAAGTCCCCACCCTCGATTGACCTTCAGCCACCGGGGCATCGGCCCCCGGGGCTCACGATGACGGTGGTCGTGCCAGTCATCCGAACTCCGAGGGACGCCCATTGTGAAGTCAGCGAGGGACCGATTGGACATCCTGTCCGCGTACCGCGAGCTCGGCAGCGATCGGGCTGCCGCGGCGCTCTGCGGGACGACCCACAAGACGGTCCGGCGCGTCGTCGAGCGCGTCGGACATGAGCGACCAGCCCGGCCGCCCCGTCCGAAGAGCACCGACCCGTACTGCGGTCTCATCGCGGAGCGGGTGAAAGCGACGGACGGCCGGCTGAGCGCCAAGCGCCTGCTGCCGCTGGTCCGGGCCGAAGGATACGCCGGCTCGGCCCGCCACCTGCGCCGCGCGGTGGCCGAGGCCAAGGCCGCCTGGCGCAAGGAGGGCCGGGAGTATCGCCCGTGGGCCCCGGTCCCCGGCGAGCACCTGGTCATCGACTGGGGCAGCGAAGGCGACCTCCACGTCTTCTGCGCCGTGCTCGCCTGGTCCCCCGTCCGCTCCGTGCGCTTCGCGGCCGACGAGAGCCAGGCGTCGACCCTCGCCCTGCTCGCCGAGTGCTTCGAGGCCCTGGGCAGCGTGCCGGCGGTCCGACGGTGACGGCGTGGTGCAGCAGGCGGTCGAGCAAGGCGACGGCGGTGGTGTGCTCGGGCAGGAAGCGGCCCCAGGACTCGAACGGCCAGTGGCTGGCGACGCCGAGGGAGCGCCGCTCATAGGCCGTGGCCACGAAGCGGAACAGGAGCTGGGCTCCCGGTTCTCGATGAGCCGGCCCACGCTGTCGTCGGCCAGCCCGCGGTAGAGCGTCTCGGCGAGACCCCGGCGCCTGGCGCCCGAGGTGCTGGTCACGGCCAAGGTCCAGCGCTGGTCGCCGACGAGCTGCTGCGCACGTTCCTCGCTTGGCGATCGAGGGCGGGCTGGTTGCCTGGGAGCGCCCCGGATCGGGGGAGGTGTGGGACCAGGACCTGGCGAGCGGGACGAAGCGCCAGGTGTCTCCCAACGGCATCTTCTGCGACCTCGCGGCGATCCTGGGGGGCCGGGTCGTCCTGACCTGCGCTGGCGAGGACGGGATGACCGGCGATCTCTGGCGGGGTCGGTTCACGCCCTATCTGGTCCTTGTCTCACCTGGGTCGGGGCCCTCGCTCGTGACCAGCATCGCGCCCCTGGCGTCGATCGTGGCGAGCGGCGGGGAAATCGTGGCAAGGGCGGACAACGGGCACGCCTTCGCCTTCGCGTTCGCCCGCCCGTAGCTGGACGACCAGGGGAACTTTCCCAGCCGGCTCCCCGTGGCCGGGTCAGTCGCGGTGGCCGTTGCCCGCGTTGATCGCCGCGACGAGCTCGCGCATCCGGGCCGCGGAGTAGGCCTCGGCGGGCTCGCGGGTCAGCTGGCCGAGGACGTCGCGCGGCAGGTCGTCGGCGATCGCGCCGTTCGGGTTGAAGAGGAGCTGCTCGTCGACCGCGAGGCCGAACGCCACGCCCTCCTTGACGGCGTGGTACAGGTTGCGCGGCCGGATCGCGTCGCCGGCGTTCAGGACGTGGCCGCCGGCCGCCCGCAGCTCGCGGAACAGGCCGTCGTCTGGCTCGGTGTGGGCGTTGACGATGCTGTCCACCTCGAGCCGTGTGCGCCGGAAGTCGGCGTCGCGGAGCACGACGCCGCCGTCCTCGATCGCCTCGACGGTGGTCGCGGTGATGACCGTGACGGGGTGCTTGTAGGGCCGCGACTCGAGGACCTCCGCGTCTCCCTGGGCGAAGCGCTTGCGCAGGACGTACATGTGGATGACCTCGACCTCGGCCGCGAACTCGCGGTTCTCGGTCACGATGGTCAGGGCCTTGCCCGCCCGGGCCAGGAAGGCCGCCGTGTCGGCCGCGGCGTAGTGGTCGCCCCAGAGGAGGACCCGCTCGCCGAGCTTGTGGGTCCGGCGGCCGCCGGGGTGGCATTCGCAGCTGATCTTGGGGCAGGCCATCGCCTGTTCGAAGGGGACGACCCCCGAGGCGTCGCCGTGGACCTCCGGGACGTAGGAGCGGGCGCCGGTCGCGTTGAGGACGAGGTCGAAGCCGCGCAACTCCTCCACGGTGGGTGCGTGGCCGAGCCGGATGTCGACCCGCAGGTCGAGCAGCTGGTCCCGGATCCAGTCCAGGTACCAGCGCATCTTCTCCTTGCCCGGCACCAGGCAGACGTAGAGCATCGCCCCGCCGAGCTCGTTGGCCCGCTCGAAGAGCGTGACGTGGTGACCGCGCTCGGTCGCGACGCGGGCGGCCTCCATGCCGGCCGGGCCGCCGCCGACGACGGCGACCCGCACCGGGGTCCTCGTCGGCGCCAGCCGCTTCGCGTACGTCGGGTCGCCGCAGGCCGCGTTGATCGAGCAGGCGATCTCCTTCTTGGCCATCAGCGATTCCTGCCAGCAGCCCCCGAGGCAGGAGATGCAGCGGCGGATCTGGCGGACCCTGCCGTACTTCGCCTTGATCGGCCAGTACGGGTCGGCCAGGAGCTGGCGGGAGAGGCCGACGAGGTCCGTCTTGCCCTCCGCCAGGATCTGCTCGCAGTACTCGGGGTCGCGCAGCGAGTGGCTGGTGATGACCGGGATGCGGACCGCTCGCTTGGTCATCTCGGCCGCGTATGTGGCCCAGCCCTGGGGGTAGTGCATCGGGTCGAAGCCGGCGCCCGGACTCTCCTGCATGCCCATCGAGAGGTCGACGGCGGCGCAGCCGGCCCGCTCGAGGAGCTTGGCGATCTCGACGCCCTCCTCGGCTCCCCGGCCGCCCTCGTAGTACTCGTCGAAGCTGTAGCGGACGAGGAGTGGGAAGCCCTTGCCGCACTTCTTCTGGATGGAGTCGATGACCGCCAGCAGGAAGCGCATCCGGTTCTCGAAGCTGCCCCCGAAGCGGTCGGTCCGCTTGTTGAGGAAGGGGCTCATGAACTCCGAGAGGAAGTAGCCGTGGGCGGCGTGCAGCTCGACGGCGTCGAAGCCGGCCTGCTTCACCCGCCAGGCGGCCTCGCTGAACAGGTCGACCATCTCGAGGATCTCGGCGATGGAGGCCTCGCGGATCTCCTTGCCCTTCTCCTCGGCGTTCTCGTAGACGATCTCGTGGCCGGCCGACCAGGGCAGCTTGAGGACGCGGTCGGTCGCGCCGAGCGTGTTGTAGCGGGGGATGGCGGCCTGGCGGCCGGGATGCTGGAGCTGGACCGCGCACTTGGCGCCGTAGCGGTGCATCGACTCGGCGAGGCGGGCGAGCCCGGGCACGTAGTTGTCGCCGTCCGCCACGAGGCAGGTGACGGTGGGCCGGCCGGTCTTCATGTCCGGCGTCGTCGCGCCGACGATGACGAAGGCGGCGCCACCGCGGGCGACCTCGGCGTGGTGGGCGATGTCGCGCTCGCTCACCTCGCCGTCGGCGTGCGAGGAGCTCACGTCCGTCGGGACGTGGACGATCCGGTTGGGCAGCTCGAAGTTCCCGAGCTGGAGGGGGCTGAAGAGGTGCGGGAACGACATGGCGGAGATCTCCCCGATGCGCACGGCGTGGCGGCACGGCGCGGCGGCACGGCTCGGCGGGGACGCAGGGCGATGGTCGCCGGAGGCACCCCGGGCGTCGATGCCAGCAGGGGCCGACGTACTGGCAGAAGCGGCTGGGCGGGCCGCTCGGCCGGGTCCGATCGCGCCGTCCGGCCCTGTCGGCTGCGGCTGCGGGCCGGCGACGATCGGCGGCGTGAGCGTCTACGTCTGGGGCCAGGCCATGGAGCCCGACTTTCCGCTGGCCGTGCTGGAGTACCGCACGGGCCAGGGCGAGGACCGGATGCACTGGCACGACCACCTGGAGGTGGCCCTGGTCCTGGAGGGCCGCGGGACGTTCCGCTTCGGGCGCGATGAACTGCCCGCCGAGCCGGGCGACGTCTTCTTCATCAACGACGCGCTGCCGCACGTGGCGCTGCCGGAGCCCGGCGGGGCGCTGCGGCTGCTGCTCGTGCTGTTCCGCCCGGAGCTGCTCGCCGGGCCAGGCTGCCGCGACCTGGATCTGGGGTACCTCGCCCCGTTCCGCTCCGATGACGCGGCGCTCGCCCGCGTCCCCGCGGCGTCGCCTCTGGCGATGGCCCTCGAGCCCGTCCTCGGGGAGCTGCTGGAGGTCGCCGAGCGACACGACCCGGCGGAGCGGCACCTGCTCGACGCGACGCTCCGCCGGGCGCTCGCCCTGGCCGTCCGTGAGCGGTGTG
>DASVYJ010000108.1:0-4759 GCA_036392215.1 Candidatus Limnocylindrales bacterium
GACCCGAGGGGGACGTATCTCGTCAGCTGGAAGGCGCAGGCCTGCCCGGCGGCGAGCGGGACGATCGCGGATTGCTACGTCCCACCGCGAGCATGGCAATGGGGCATCGACTACGTCCTCGCGCCCTGGCCTGAGGCTTCGCGATCGGCGCCGCCGGCGGCGCCGGCTCCCAGCCCTTCGGCCCTCGGTGGCGTCGCATCAGCCTTCGTGGCGGGCGGAGTCGCCTGGCAGCCCGCGGTCGGCGCGCCCGCCCAGGCGTACACGGCCGCGCTCGGTCGTGTCGACGGCTCCTGGCTCCGCTTCGCTCGCGACCCGCTCGGCCAGCACACTGTCGTCGAGCGGTCCCCGGACGGCGTGGCCTGGACGACCGTGCCGACGGGCAGCGCCTTCGCCGGACTCGACGTCGACCACGGCGACTGGGTCCTCGGGACGGCCGAACGCCAGGGCACCATCGTCGCCGTCGGTGCCTCGGTCCTGTTCGACGGCAGCAGCGGCGACGCCACGGCGTGGTGGTCGACGGACGGGAAGGCCTGGCACCGGGCGACCGTCCCCGGCGGCGCGGACGCAGAGATCGCCGCGGTCGCTGCGGGAGCGACAGGCTTCGTGGCGGTGGGCTCCGACGGCTACCCCGGCGGGAACACGCAGCTCCCCGGTGCGCGCGGCGCCGCGGTCTGGACGTCCGCCGATGGACGCGCGTGGACGCGCGTCCCGCCGCAGGATGGCTTCGCGGGCGGGATCATGCGCTCCGTCGTGTTCGACGGCAGCCGGTATGTCGGGGGTGGCGAGCGGATCCCGAGAGCGGGGGCGGGCATGCCGGAGCCCCCCATCTGGACGTCCGCCGACGGACGCCACTGGTCGCGCACGGCTCGCGGGTCCCTGCCCGCGGTCTTCGACCTCGTCCGCCTGGCCGTCGCGCCCGGCGGCGTCTTCGCCCTGGCCGGCTCCCTCGATGGGTCGGCGGCGGCGCTCTACCGCTCGGAGGGACAAGGGGCGTGGACGCCCGTGGCCCTCCCCTCGGTCCCACCGCCGCCTGGCCTGGGACCGTCGGCGATGTACCTGCGAGACGTGGCGGCGGCAGGCGGTCGATGGGTGCTCGTCGGGCTGCAAACGCCGCCTGGCGGGGACGCCGCGGACCAGCTCGTCGTCTGGACGTCGGCCGACGGCCAGGCCTGGCAGCCGGTCACCCCCGATCGCCCGGAGCTGGCCCGGGTCGACGTCCAGCAGTTGGTCACCGGGCCGACCGCCGTCCTCGCCCTCGGCGCGGCCGACGACCCGACCGCCCTCACGCCTCAGGCCCTGTCCTGGCGCCTCACGCCGTAGACCCGGCGATCCCGACCGCACTCGCATCCTCCCCACCGGACCGCCCGGCCCGGTGTCGGGCGGCACCGGAAGGTCGTCCTGAGGACCTTCCGGCTATCGTCACCGGGACCCACCCGTCGTAGAGTCGGGCGCCGGAGCGTCCAGGCGCAGGGCCGTCACCCTGCCGAGCAGCGAGCCCAAGGTGCCCGTCGAGCCCACCGTCGCAGTCCTGACCGCCGCGATCCTGGCCAACCTCGGCCTGATGGTGGCGATCCTCGTCGCGCCCGCCGTCCGGCGTCGCCAGGAGGCGGTGAGCCAGCGCTGGACCGAGGTGCCGGACACAGCCCGGTCCGTTCGCGAGGACGCGGTCCACCGGCCGCGACGGCTCGTCGTGGCGAGTGCTCCGGAGGCGCCCGACGAGGAGGGACCGGACCGACCCGACGAGCCCGCGGGCGGGGCCGCGGACGACGCTGGCGAGCTGCCGGCGGCGTCTCCGGCGGGTGCGGTCGCCGCCGCCGACCCTGGCACGGACGAGATGCCGCCTGGCGACACAGTGGAGCGCGACGAGATGACCGACCGACCAGACCCCCTCGGCACGGAACAGCCGCGCCGCTTCCCGGTCGTGATGCACCACGACCCGCACGCCGGCCGGACGATCGAGGCCTTCCTCTCGTCCGTCGACCGATTCGTGCCCGACGAAGGCGAGGAAGGGTCGCCCGGCGACCTCCAGGCGCCGGACGGCGACCTCCGCCTCGCCCCGGACGGCCTCCTCGATCCCCTCACCGGCCTCGACGGCCCGGTCGCGTGGGAGCGCTGGCTGCGCGACGAGGACGCCCGCCTCGCCCGCTATCGACGGGCGACGACCGTCGTCCTCATCGAGCTCGACGGACTGCGCCGGCTGACCGACCGCTTCGGGCAGGAGCCTGCCGCCCGCCTCCTGCCCGCCGTCGCCGATGCGCTGCGCCGCGAGGCGCGCGGGGCCGACCACGTCGCCCGCCTGGGCTGGGCCCGCTTCGGGGTCCTCCTGCCGGAGACCGACGAGATCCAGGCGATCAACTACGTCGAGCGGGTCCGGGCGTCCTGCGACCGCTGGCTCGAGTCGGGCGCCGTCGCCCTGCGCCTGGCGATCGGCTGGGCGAGCCCGGCCGCGACGGCCGGCCTGGACGCCGCCCTGCGCGTCGCCGAGCAGCGGCTCTTCGCCGAGCGGCGCCACGGACCCGACGCCTCCGCGCTGCCGCCCGCTCCGACGGGCACCGAGGGCCGGCCCTGACCCCAGGCCACCCGCAGGACAGGGACGTCAGCCTCGGGCCCCGTCGGCTGCCGACCACGCTACGGCTCGCTTCACGCTGAGCCGGAGCAGCGGTCGCTCCTCGAGGCGCTGTGCCATGTACTGCGGGTAGCGCGCCCGGAGGACAGCCACTGCCCGCTCGTGCTCGGTCACTCCGGGTTCGAGGAGCCCGCCGGTCACCTCGAGGCGCAGCCAGGCAAGCCGCGTCCAGTCCTCGGACCAGCGGTCCACGAGCAGTGCCGCCGGACGCCCCGCCAGGAGGTCGCGGACACGGGCGAGCGACCGCGGATCGGCCGCCCGCTTCGGCTTCTCGTCCAGCGGCGAGTAGATCGCCCCGTCGAGCAGGACGAAGCAGACGGGCACGGGCCGCGGCCGGCCGTCTGCAGCGGCGGTCACCAACACGCCGCGCCGGGCTTCGCCGATGAGATCGCGCTGGTCGGAGGAGAGGACGGCCATCGTCCGGGCAGCG
The DNA here is from genome assembly GCA_036392215.1 of Candidatus Limnocylindrales bacterium. Taxonomy (GTDB): domain Bacteria; phylum Chloroflexota; class Limnocylindria; order Limnocylindrales; family CSP1-4; genus JAJYJO01. Next base: position 3,057 of record DASVYJ010000108.1, read on the forward strand.
TACGCTGGTGTCGCCCAGCCGGCGCCGGGCGGGGGCATCGACTCGGACCCCGGCCGTCACGCCGGACAGCCGCGATGGGATCGCGTCCGCGTTCCCATGGCCAACGGGCCGGACGGCCCTCGACCGGCCTCCCGGGGCCGGGCAGAGTGCCATGGCCGCCAGCCCCCCGCACTCGGGCCGGCGCGGCCGAGGAGGTGGCCGCGACGCGGCCAGGATGGTGCGAACGGTGGATGCCAAGCGTGTCGTGATCATGGGCGCCGCGGGGCGCGACTTCCACGACTTCAACGTGGTCTACCGCGACGACCCCAGCGTCCACGTGGTGGCGTTCACGGCCACCCAGATCCCGGGCATCGAGGATCGCCGCTACCCGCCGGAGCTGGCCGGTCCGCACTACCCGGGCGGCATCCCGATCGTCCCCGAGAGCGAGCTGGAGTCACTGATCCGCGACGAGCGCGTCGACGAGGTCGTCTTCGCCTACAGCGACGTCGCCCACGAGACGGTCATGCACGCGGCCTCCCGGGCCCTCGCCTGCGGCGCCGACTTCGCGCTGCTCGGCCCGCGCGCGACGATGCTCAAGAGCTCCAAGCCGGTCGTCGCCGTGGGCGCGGTCCGGACGGGCGCGGGTAAGAGCCAGACGACGCGCTACCTCGCCGCGCTCCTGGCCGACGCGGGGCTCAAGCCGGTCGTCATCCGCCATCCGATGCCGTACGGCGACCTCGTGGCCCAGCGCGTCCAGCGGTACGCCACCTATGCCGACCTCGACCGCTACGAGACGACGATCGAGGAGCGCGAGGAGTACGAGCCGCACCTCGACGCGGGCCGGGTCCTGTATGCCGGGGTCGACTACGAGGCGATCCTGCGCCAGGCCGAGGCGGAGGCCGACATCGTCCTGTGGGACGGGGGCAACAACGACTTCCCCTTCTATCTGCCCGACCTGTTCGTCGTCGTCGCCGACCCGCTCCGGCCGGGTCACGAGCTGCGCTACCACCCGGGCGAGACGAACCTGCGCATGGCCGACGTCGTGATCATCAACAAGATCGACTCGGCCGACCCGGCGGTGGTCAAGGACGTCAAGGAGACCATCGAGGACGTCAACCCCGGCGCCTCGATCGTCCTCGCCCGCTCGTCGCTCGCCCTGACCGGCGACGTGGTCGGCAAGCGCGTCGCGGTGGTCGAGGACGGGCCGACCCTGACCCATGGCGGTATGACCTACGGCGCCGGCGTCGTCGCCGCCCGCCGCTCGCTGGCGGCCGAGCTCGTCGACCCTCGCCCGTACGCGGTCGGCAGCCTGGCCACCGTCCTGCGGCGCTACCCGGACCTCCAGTCGCTCGTCCCGGCGATGGGCTACGGCGAGGCCCAGGTGCGCGACCTCGAGGCGACCCTCAACGCGATGCCGGCCGACGTCGTGCTCTCGGGCACCCCGATCGACCTGACCCGCGTCCTCCAGCTCAACAAGCCGATCGTGCGGGTCCGCTACGAGCTCGACGAGGCCGAGGGGCCGCGGCTCCGCGAGCTGCTCCAGCCCATCGTCAAGTCCGCCCGGGCGCTCGCCTCGGCCTGACCCGTGGACGGCGCCGCCCCGGCCGTCGGTCGACCGCGGCCCGGCGGCGGCTCCGCACCATCCGTGGCACCCTGTCGGCGATGGGGCCGGTGACTGCACCGACGCCGGTCCCATCGCCGCCTTCGCCGGTCCGCCGGCTTCG
>DASVYJ010000109.1:0-51958 GCA_036392215.1 Candidatus Limnocylindrales bacterium
GTCGGAGGCGTCCCCGGGGCCCGAGATGGCAGTCTCGAGCCTGGAGGAGGCCGGAGCGCCCGCGTCGTCGGCCGCGCCGCTCGATGCGACCGCCAGCGATGACCAGGGATCACAGGAGGGCCCCGACGTCGGGCAGGAGACCGGCCTCGAGGCAGCCGATGCCGACGCGACCCGCTTCCAGACCGAGCTGGCGGAGGCGATGCACCGCACGGCCTCGGGCCAGCACGAGCGCATCGTCGCTGACCTGGAGGCCAGACGGGTCAGCCACATCGAGGGTGTGCGCGCTCGGGCGGCGGCGGAGCTCGAAGAGTTGCGGGCCGACGGTGACCGTGAGATCGCGACCATCGACGCCTGGGCCGAGGCGGAGGTCCAGCGCATCCGGGCGGAGCAGGAACGCCGCCGCGAGACCAGCCGTCGGGAGCTCGAGGATCGCGTCGCCTGGCACGGCTCGGTCGTCGAACGCGAGATCGAGGGTGTCGAGGAGGCGCTCGCCGCGCACCGGAGCCAGCTCGAGACCTTCTTCAGCGGCGTGGCGGCGGAGGCCGATCCTGCCGCGATCGCGAGCCTCGCGGCCCGCGTGCCGGCCATGCTCAAGCTGGGCGAGGTGGGCGCGGCGGCGCGAGCGCGCGCCGTTGCCGACCTACCGCAGCCCCATGCCTCGGCCGCGGTCACCGACAGCGCGGTCGACTCGGCCGGCTCGGTTCCCGGCGATGGGCCGGGTGAGGCCCCCGAGGAGACGGCACCTGACGCCGCCCTCGAGGCCGGGGACAGCGAGGCGCTGGTCAGCGAAGCGCGCCTCGTCGCCGTGATGGATCCACTCGCCGGCCGCTGGGGGTCGGGCCCGGACCAGTGGTCCAGCCCCGAGCCGGCGACGACCCCCGCCGAGACGGAACCTGCCGCCGAGCAGGTGTCGGCCGAGCGTGAGGGCAGGGCAGCCGAGGCCATCTCGATGCCCGAGGAGGCGGCCTCCGGTCGGGCCGAGGTCGCCGGTCAGCTGCTCAGCACCGTGCCGGTGACTCGGCCATTCTCCTGGCTGGCCCGGGGCAACGACCGCCGCACCACCGACCACCAGGACTGACTCAGGAGCGCGCTTCCCGCCCGGCCGCGCGAGATCGCGATCGCCCGCGGGGCCGCGGCGGCTGGGCCGATGGAAGGCCTCGGCGCAGCGCGACGCTGACCGGACAGCGGGGCGCCGGGGTGTCATCTTGCCGACACCCGAGCGGCGCGGCCGCGCAGTGAGCGTTGCGTAGCCGCACCAGGCGATTCGTACCCCCTTGACCCAGTACTTGCGTACTGCTACAACCAAACCCGGCGCGCTTTCGTCCAGGCTCACGGCCCACTGACCGGGGGAGGTCGGGGCAGTGGGCGGACCCGGGGCCAGCTCCGCTTTCGCCGCCTCATCGTCGACCGATCCGAAGCGCCCCGCGGGGGGAAGAGGGTTCGCGTGTTGCCCGAGACGCGAAGGGTCTCCAGGTCCCTGCTCCCCCGCGCCCAGCGGCTGGACCGCGGGCTCCTCCGATGACCCTTCGCGGCCTGGCTCGTCGGGGCCTCCTGGTCCTGGCCGACACGGCCACCCTCGTGGTCATCCCGATCGCCCTCTCGATCGTCCGCTTCGGAGCCGACTGGCGGACGGCGTGGCAGGGGATGCTGCCCGCCCCCTGGTTCTTCCTGGCGTTGTACGCGTCCGAATGGTTGTTCATGCTGTGGGCCCAGGGCCTCTACCGGACGAGGTCGCGCTGGACGATCGGCAGCGAGGTCCGGGCCGTCGCCCAGGCCATGTTCGCCGCGATCGTCGTGACATTCGTAGTCCTCTACCTGCTCCACCTGGCCGGGGTGAGCCGGCTCCTGCTCCTGGTGCTGTTCCCCGTCCAGGCGGCGGCCATCGTGGTGGCTCGACAACCGGTCCACCGACTGGCGAGGGCGCTCCATCGGTTCGGCGGCCAGCCCAGCAACGTCCTCGTGCTCGGCACGGCCCGGGAGGGCCAGGTCTTCGCGGACCAGCTCGAGCACCATCCGGAGCTCGCCCTGCGGGTCGTCGGCTGCGTCGGCGAGCCGCCACAGGAGCCGATCCGCTGGCCGTATCTGGGGCCGCTCGAGAGCCTCGAGCGGGTCGTCCACGAGCAGGTCGTCGATGAGCTCGCGTTCTGCCTGCCGTACGAGCAGTGGGGCCGCTTCGAGGCGATCCTTGCCCTCTGCACGGTCGAGGGGAAGCTCCTGCGGGTGCCGCTGGAGCTGCCCCAGCTCTGGCGGTCGACCGGTCACCTCGAGAGCCTCGACGAGACGCCGGTCCTGACGCTGGGAGGCCGGCCGGACCGGGTCATCGGCCTGCGGCTCAAGCGGCTGCTCGACATCATCGGGTCGGCCGCCGGCCTGCTCATCCTGAGCCCGCTCCTCGCCGTGGTGGCCGTCGCGATCTACCTGGACGACGGGCGGCCGGCCCTCTTCCGCCAGACGCGGGTCGGCCTCCAGGGACGGCGCTTCCAGATCGTCAAGTTCCGGACGATGTCGCGGGGCGCCGACGCGCAGCGGGCCGAGCTGCGGGCCCGGAACGAGGTCCGCGGGGCCGCCTTCAAGATGACCAACGACCCTCGGATCACCAGGCTCGGGCGCTGGCTGCGCCGGACCAGCATCGACGAGCTGCCGCAGCTCTGGAACGTGCTGCGCGGCGACATGAGCCTGGTCGGTCCACGTCCCCATCCGCTCGACGACGTGGCGGGGTACAACGCCTGGCACCGCCGGCGGCTGTCCATGAAGCCCGGCATCACGGGGCTCTGGCAGGTCCGGGGACGCCGCGAGCCGGACTTCGACCGGTGGGTCCAGCAGGACCTCGACTACATCGACGGCTGGTCGCTCTGGCTCGACCTCCGGCTGCTCCTCTCCACCATCCCGGCTGTTCTGCGAAGTGAGGGACGATGATGATCGCGGTCGGTCCGGGTGACGCCGGGCGCAGCAGGGTCACGGTCATCGGTTGCGGCCACGTCGGCGTGGTCATGGCGGCCGGCCTTGCCCGGCTCGGCCACGAGGTGCTGGGGATGGACATCGATCCCCGGCGCGTCGATGAGCTGTCGAACGGCGAGCCGATCTTCCATGAGCCCGGGCTGCGCGACCTGCTGCAGGATGGCCTCGCGGCGGGCCGACTCCGCTTCACGACGAGCCACCAGGAGGCGGTCCCCGACGCCCAGTTCATCTTCCTGGCCGTCGACACCCCGGCGACGCCATCGGGCGCCGCCGACCTGCGGAACGTCCGCTCGGCCGCTCGGGCGATCGCCTCTGCCCTCAACGGCGGCTCGCCGATCATCGTCAACAAGAGCACCTCGCCGATCGGCACCGGCGAGACGATCGAGAGCATCCTGCGGGCCGGCCTGGCCGGCCACGGCGGAGTCCCGAGGATCGTCTCGAACCCGGAGTTCCTGCGCCAGGGGCGCGCGGTGGAGGACTTCTTCCACCCGGACCGGATCGTGGTCGGGGCCCGCAACCTCGAGGACGCCTACGCCGTGGCCGCCCTCTACGGACCGCTGACGTCCGAGCTCCTGATCACCGACCTCCGCACGGCCGAGATGATCAAGTACGTGGCCAACTCCTTCCTGGCCACCCGGATCTCGTTCATCAACGAGGTCGCCCGGCTGTGCGAGCAGATCGGCGTCGACGTCGACGAGGTAGTCGACGGCGTCGCCCGCGACCCGCGCATCGGCGCCCACTTCTTCCAGCCCGGCATCGGCTTCGGGGGGAGCTGCCTGCCCAAGGACGTCGCCGCCCTGCGCTACGTCGGCGAGACGTTCGGCGTTGCCACGCCGGTCCTGTCGGCCGTCCAGGAAGTCAACCAGGCCCAGCGGACGAGCGCGGTGCGCAAGCTCCGGCATGCGCTCGGCACCCTCGAGGGAGCGGTCATCGCGGCCTGGGGCCTGACCTTCAAGGGCGGAACCGAGGACGTCCGCGATTCGCCCGCCAGGGACGTCGTCGAGCTGCTGCTCAACGAGGGCGCGGTCGTCCGCATCTACGACCCGAGCATCTCGCCGGGCGGCCTGTCCTCGCGGCTGGCGAGCCTGGTGACGGACAGTCCGCTCGAGGCGGCCAAGGGGGCCGATGCCCTCGCCATCCTGACCGACTGGCCGGAATTCGGGCGGGTCGAGCTGCCGCTGACCCGCGCGGTGATGGCCGGCGACGTCCTGTTCGACGGCCGCAACGTGCTCGAGCGCTCCGCCGCCGAGGCGGCAGGGTTCCGCTACATCGGCGTCGGTCGGGGTCGCGCGCTGCCCACCACCTCCCAGCCCACCAGGCCGGCCGCGGTCGCGTGAAGGTCCTCGTCGCGGGGGGCGCCGGCTTCATCGGCAGCCACCTCTGCCGGACCCTGCTCGAGGCGGGCCACCAGGTCGTCTGCCTCGACGACCTCTCGACCGGGCGGCTGGCCAACGTCGGCGACCTGGCCGGCCACGCCCGCTTCGAGTTCCTCCAGCAGGACGCGCGATCGGCGCCACTGGTCTCGGCCGAGGCGATCTTCCACCTCGCCTCGCCGGCCAGCCCGGTCGACTACGAGCGGCTGCAGCTCGAGACGCTCGCGGCCAACTCGCTCGGCACGTGGCGCCTCGCCGACATCGCCGTCCAGACCGGAGCGAAGCTGACCTACGCCTCGACCTCGGAGGTCTACGGGGACCCGCTGGTCCACCCGCAGGACGAGGGCTACTGGGGGAACGTGGACCCGGTCGGGCCGCGGTCGATGTACGACGAGGGCAAACGCTTCGGCGAGGCTCTCCTGACGGCGATGCGCCGGACACGGGGGCTGCGGGCGACGATCGTCCGGATCTTCAACACCTACGGCCCGGGGATGCGGCCCGATGACGGCCGCGTCATCCCCGAGCTGGTGACCGCGGCCCTGGCCGGGCGGCCGCTCGTGCTCCATGGGGACGGCAGCCAGACGCGCTCGTTCTGCTACGTCGAGGACCTGGTGGCCGGCCTCCTGCGTGTCGGGCTCGACCTCGACTCCGAGGGCGGGATCTTCAACCTCGGCAATCCGGAGGAGGTCACCATCCGCCAGCTGGCCGAGGCGATCATCGAGGCCACCGGCTCGACGGCCCCGATCGTCTCGGCGCCGGCCCGCGAGGGCGACCCCCAGCAGCGGCGCCCCGACATCGGTCGCGTCCAGCGCCAGTACGGCTGGTCGCCGATCGTGGACCTGCGGACCGGTCTGCGCCGCACGGTGGCCGCCTGGCCGCCCACCCCGGGGCTCCGAGGCTCGGACTTCGCCGTCGCGCACGGCTGAGGCGCCCATGACCGCCATCCCTCGCGTCGACGTGCTCGGCGTCGGGATCAGCGCCATCGACATCCCGACCGCGGTGGACGAGATCGGCCGCTGGATCGCGGCCCGGGAACCGCACTACGTCTGCGTGACGGGCGTCCACGGCGTGATGGAGAGCCAGGCCGACCCGACCCTGCGACGGATCCACGACGAGTCGGGGCTGACGACGCCCGATGGGATGCCGATGGTCTGGGCCGGCCGCTGGGCCGGGGCGCGCCGGATGCGTCGGGTGTACGGCCCGGACCTGATGCTGGCCGTGTCCGAGCGCGCTGCCGCGGCGGGCTGGCGCAACTACTACTACGGCGGTCGCGAGGGCGTCCCGGAACGGCTGGCGAGGCGGCTCCAGGACCGCTTTCCGGGTCTCGTCGTGGCCGGGACGATGTCTCCCCCGTTCGGCGAGGTCAGCGAGCCCGAGGACGGACGGACCGTCGAGCGGATCCAGGCGGCCCGGCCCGACATCGTCTGGGTCGGCCTCAGCACGCCCAAGCAGGAGCGCTGGATGGCCACCCACGTGGGCCGCCTCGGGCCCCCGGTCCTGATCGGCGTCGGCGCCGCGTTCGACATCCACGCCGGCACGCTCGCCCAGGCACCGCGCTGGATGCGCGAGCGCGGGCTCGAGTGGCTCTTCCGGCTCTGGAAGGAGCCTCGCCGCCTCTGGCGCCGCTACCTCTACAACAACCCGCGCTTCGTCCTGGCGATCCTGCGCCGCCGGCCCTATCTGCGCTGAGCCGTCGCCCGCCCCGCGACGCGCCGCTCCAGCGCGCTGGCGTAGATGGCCATCAGCTGGGGGTAGTTCGCCGCGGCCGTGTAGCGCTCCTCGAACACCTGCCGGGCGCGCCGGCCCATCTCCCGCATCGCGACGGGGTGGTCCGCCGCCCAGCTGACGGCCCGGGCGAGGTCATCGGGGTCGCCGGGGCGGACGTGCAGGCCGGTCCGTCCGTCCTCGACGATCTGGCCGAGCGATCCCAGCCGGGAGGCGATGACGGGCACGCCGCGGGCGAACGCCTCGACGACCGCCATGGGGAAACCCTCGTACCAGCGCGAGGGCACGATGAGTGCCGTGGCCGACCCGAGCTCGTCCAGGACCGCGTCGCGGCTCGTCTCGCCGAGCGCCACGACGCCTGCGCCCGCAGCGCGGACCTCGGCCTCGAGCGGGCCGGTCCCGGCGATCCGGACCCCCACCTGAGGGGTCCTCTCGAGGGCGGCGAGCAGCGTCCGGACGCCCTTCTCCTCGACGAGTCGGCCGGCGACGAGGAAGGCCCCGCCGCCGCGCCCGGGACCCGGGTCGACGGGCAGGAAGTTGGGCTTGACGACCGTCCGCTCCGGGGGCAGCCCACCCGCCAGCAGCCGTCCGCGAGCGAAATCGGTCAGGGCGACGAAGGCATCCACGCCCTGCCAGGTCCGGGCGGCCCGATGGGTCGCCAGCATCGTCGCGACGACCGCGCTCTGGCTCCTTGAGCCACGGTAGCAGGCGTGGCGGACGGCGGGCCAGGCCACCGCAGCCCCGACGCAGTCCTCGCATGGCCGGCCATCCCGAAACAGCGTGGCGGCGGGACAGACGAGCCGGTAGTTGTGGAGGGTCTGGACGGTGGCCGCGCCGGCCCGCCGCGCGGCTCGATGCACCGTCGGCGAGAGCAGGGGCAGGGTGTTATGAGCATGGACGATGTCGAAGTCGCCGCGGCGGACGGCGTCGGCGACCCGCGTGGGCCAGGCCCGGGCCCAGACCGTGTCGAGGGCGAGGCGGAGCTGGCTGGTGGCCGAGGGCCGCTCCGGGATCGTCCGGTTGTCGACGATGAGGGTCTCGACGCGGTGGCCGGCCGAGGCAAGTAGCGCGGCCTCGGCGGCCACCACGACGTCCTCTCCACCGCTCTGGCGATACCGCTCGTGGACGATCAGCACGGCGGGTCGGCGCGAGCCGGCCACCGTCGGGGGAGGCGTCGTCACGACCGGCCGGAGGCGATCAGGCCGAGGCCGGACGCGGAGCGAGCCGGCCGCCCTTCCTCGGGGCGTCCCTGGCGGTCGGCTCCGGGACGTCCGCCTCTGCCCCGCTCGTCGCGAAGCGGGCCGCGGCGATCCCGAGGCCCACGATCGTCCAGAACCAGATGCCGCCCTGCGGTCCCTCGAGGTACGGGTCGAACGACGTGTCGACGAGCACGGCCAGCCAGTAGACGAAGATCCAGCCGAGGACCCGGGTCCAGAACAGTGCGCCTCGCGCCCGCGCCCGCAGGGCGGCCCTGACGACGGTCACCGCGAACGTGACGAGGAACAGGATCCAGCTGGCGAGCCCGGGGACGCCGGAACGGGCGAGGATCTCGAGGTGGCTGTTGTGCGGCGCGCGAAGGGCGTGGTTCGCCTCGATCTGGAAGCCGTCAGCGTCGGCGAGGTTGATGCCATACCCCTTGCCCGTCCAGAAGTAGGGGCCGCCGATGGTGTAGTCGACGATCTTGGTCCACCACGACAGGCGGAAGGTCTTGGTTCCCTCGAGGCCGTTGTTGCCGGTGTCGTTGAGGACGCTCAGCACGTTCGAGGCGAGCTGCTCGACGGAGACGGTCCGGCTCGCGCCGACGTCGATGGTCGGGTTGAGCAGACCTGCGGCCGCCGCCAGGAGGAGGGCCACGAAGCCGAGCGAGAACCAGCGGATCGACGAGCGCACGAAGAGGCCGGCGGCGACCGCCATCGAGGCAGAGAGCATCCCGCCCCGGTTCACCGCCCCGGCCACCGCGACCGCCAGCAGCCAGCCCGCCCAGGTCAGCCCCTCGACCCAGCCGCGCACGTTGCCCTGGAGCCCGTAGAGGCCGACCAGGATGAAGGCGCCCACCCCCGCCAGATGCACGCCCATGTCGCCGCCCTTGAAGAACACGATCGGGACGTCCGAGCCGGGCGGGGTGGGCAGCGAGCTCCCGAACCGCATCGCGAGGATGGCGGCCACTGGCACCCAGACCAGGAAGCAGGGGAGTGCCCGGCGGTACCAGCGGACGATGGTCGCGAAGTGGACCGGGCGCACCGTCATCGCGACGGCCAGCGCGAACAGGCCGTAGGCCCAGGTCACCGCATCGCGCAAGGCGTCGATGCCGTACGTCCCGACGTAGGGCACCGTCCGGACGAGGCCCCAGCCCATGAACAGGAGGAGGGTCGCGTGGACGACCCCGAAGCGAGCCCTGGCCACGGCCACGCCCATCGCGATCAGGGCCAGGGCCAGGACCATCTCGCTGATGTACAGCGGCGGAACCCCGACGTGGGCGAGGCCCCGACCCAGGAAGGCGTACCCGACGAGGAGTCCCGCGAGGGTCACCTGGAAGACGCCGACGATCCGGCGGCCCAGGAGGGCCAGGGCGATGGCAGCGCAGGCGAGGCCGACCACCGCGACGCCGGCCGGTGGGGCCAGCGCCGCGAGCGCGCCGACCACGACGGCCACGGTGCCGAGGGCGAGCGGGGCGACGAGGGCGCCTCGCTCGACGGGGAGCCCGGCGGGCCGGCCCGGCCGCGCGAGCTCGTCCAGGTCGGCCGCGGAGCGCGACCGCACGCTCATCGGGGCGGCCTCGCTCGGCCTCGGCCGACGCGCATACGACGACCGCGGCGGAGGCCACGGAGCGCGGCTGTAGAGGGGGGTGGTCGCTGCATCGGGCCCTCGAGGTGCCCGGAGTATACCGACGCCCGTCGGCCGCCTCCCGGCCCGCGGCCATACGATGCGGTGCGGGGCGGCACCGCCGCGGCCCGCACGCTTGATGGGGAGCCTGCGGACCGAGGAGAATGGTTCGGGGGCCCCACACCCGTCGCGTCCCACGAAGGGCGCTCCCGTGGCAGGCTCTCAGGAGGGGACCAGCGTGGATCCAACGACCCGGCGACGACTCGGCTCCAGCAGCGTCCACGTCACCGCGCTCGGCCTCGGGACCGTCCCGCTCGGCGGCCTGTACAGCCCGGTGGAGGAAGCGGACGGGCTCGCCCTCGTCCGCCGCGCCTACGACCTCGGCGTCCGCCTCTTCGACACCGCGCCCCAGTACGGCGTCGGGCTCTCCGAGCGGCGGCTCGGCATGGTCCTGCCCGAGTTCCCCCGCGACTCGATCGTGGTCGCCACCAAGGTCGGCCGACTGCTGCGGCCGGTCTCGCTGCTCGGCAAGACGCGCCAGGTCGTCAGCGAGGCGGCCGCCAACCGCGACCTCCGCCGGATCGGCCTCGGCGCGCGTCATCTGGTCCATCGCCTGCGGAGCAGCGACGTCCACGGCGCGACCGCGGCGGGTGGGGGCGACCGGCCAGCCACCCCGCGGCTCGAAGCGATCTTCGACTTCAGCCCCGACGGCGTCCGGCGCTCCCTCGAGGAGAGTCTTGCCCGCCTCCGCCTCGATCGCGTGGACGTCGTCTACTTCCACGATCCCGACTACTACCACGACCAGGCTCTGGCAGCCTTCAAGGTCCTCGAGGAGCTGCGCAGTGCCGGGACGATCGGCGCCATCGGCGTCGGGATGAACCAGTCGGCCATGCTGGCCCGGTTCGCCCGCGAGGCCGACTTCGACTGTTTCCTGGTGGCGGGCCGCTACACCCTGCTGGACCAGATCGCGCTCCACGACCTCCTGCCCGTCTGCCAGGAGCGCGGCAGCAGCATCGTCATCGGCGGCGTCTACAACAGCGGGATCCTGGCCGACGCCCGGCCGGGCGCCTATTTCGACTACCATCCGGCCCCGCCGGCCGTTCTGCAGCGCGCGCAGCGGATCCAGGCCGTCTGCTCCCGTTATGACGTCCCGCTGGCCGCCGCGGCGATCCAGTTCCCCTTCGGCCACCCCTCGGTCGCGTCCGTCCTGACCGGGTCGCGCTCCGTCGCCGAGATCGAGCAGAACGCGGCGCTGTTCAGCCACCCGATCCCGGACGAGCTGTGGGACGACCTCCGCGCCGAGGGCCTGCTGCCGGATCAGGTGCCGACGCCGCGCGCCGGCCACCCCGCCGCCGAGCGCGTGGCCGCGCACGCCTGATCGCCCGACCGTCGAGGCTGGATCGATGCGCTTCACCGAACTCGCCGTCCCGGGCGTCTTCCTCATCGACCTCGAAGAGCGGCGGGACGAGCGGGGTTTCTTCGCCCGGACCTTCTGCGCCCGCGAGTTCGCCGACCACGGCCTGGTGACTCGCGTGGCCCAATGCAACCTGTCCTACAACGAGCGGCGCGGGACGCTGCGCGGCCTGCACTTCCAGGATCAGCCGGCCCCCGAGGCGAAGCTCGTGCGGTGCCTGCGGGGGGCCATCTACATGGTCGTGGTGGACCGGCGCCCCGGCTCGCCCAGGGCCTTCGAGCACGTGGGGGTCCATCTGCGCGCCGAGGAGCGCCGGGCGCTCTACGTCCCGGAGCTCTGCGCGAACGGCTACCAGGCGCTGACCGACGGTGCGGAAGTGGCCTACCAGGTCAGCGAGTTCCACACGCCGGAGGCCGAGCGCGGGATGCGCTACGACGACCCCCGGCTCGGCATCGAGTGGCCCTTGCCGGTCACGACCATCTCGGCCAAGGACCAGGCCTGGCCGCTGCTCGGGACCGAGGAGCGAGGGACATGATCATCGTCGACGACGCGCTGCGGGCCCGGGCCGCCAGTGACGATCCGGTGCGGGTCGCCATGGTCGGGGCGGGCTTCCAGGGGCGAGGCATCGCCAACCAGATCATCAACTCGACGCCCGGCATGCGGCTCGTCGCCATCGCCAACCGGACCCCCGCGACGGCCGTCCGCGCCTACCAGGAGGCGGGCGTGACCGACGTCGAGAGCGTCAGCTCGGCGAGCGCGCTGGAGGATGCCATCCGGGCCGGACGCGCCGCCGTCACGGACGACCCGCTCATCCTCGCCGAGGCGGCCTCGGTCGAGGCCATCATCGAGGTGACCGGCACGGTCGAGTATGCGGCCCGGTTCGTCCTCCATGCCATCGAGCACCGCAAGCACGTCGTCCTCATGAACGCCGAGCTCGATGGGACCGTGGGTCCGCTGCTCAAGCTCAGGGCCGATCAGGCCGGGGTGATCCTGAGCGGCTGCGACGGCGACCAGCCGGGGGTCCAGCTCAACCTCTACCGGTTCGTGACGGGACTCGGCCTGCGACCGCTGCTCTGCGGCAACATCAAGGGCCTCGAGGACCACTACCGCAACCCGACGACCCAGCAGGGCTGGGCCGAGCGCTGGGGCATGAGCGCCCCGATGGTGACGAGCTTCGCCGACGGGACGAAGATCTCCTTCGAGCAGGCCATCGTGGCCAATGCGACCGGTTTCAGGGTGGCCAGGCGCGGGATGTACGGCCATCACGTCCAGGGACACGTGGACGACCTGACCGGCCTGTGGGACGTGGCGGAGATGGAGCGTCTGGGCGGGATCGTCGATTACGTTGTCGGGGCCCAGCCCGCTCCGGGCGTCTTCGTCTACGCCACCCACGATGACCCCAGGCAGCGCCACTACCTCGCCCTGTACAAGCGTGGGGACGGTCCTCTCTACAGCTTCTACACGCCCTACCACCTCTGCCACTTCGAAGTCCCCACCTCGGTCGCCCGCGTCGTCCTCTGCCACGACACGGTGCTCGCGCCCCGTGGTGAGCCCGTGGTCGACGTCGTGACGACCGCCAAGGTCGACCTCGCCGCGGGCGACGTGATCGACGGGTTGGGGGGTTACCTGACGTACGGCCAATGCGAGAACAGCGACATCGCGATCCGCGACGGCCTCCTGCCGATCGGGCTCGCGGAAGGCTGCCGCGTGCTGCGGCCCGTGCCCCGCGATGGGGTGCTGACCTACGCCGACGTGGAGCTGCCCCCGGGCCGGCTGATCGACCAGCTCCGGGCGGAGCAGACGGCGACCTTCTTCGGGCCGGCGCCGCTGGCCGCGTCCTGAGCGAGGCCGGTCGGCCGCGAACCGGGCTGCGGCCCACGGCGACGCCGCGAGGCCGGGAGGGCCGATGGGCCGGCGTCGCTCGCCGACAGGTCGGCGCACGGGCCTCGCCAGGCCTGAGCGCCGTGGTCGCGGCGATCGTGGTCCTGACCGGCTGCGGCCCGCAGCCGTCGCCATCGGGGAGCGCGGCGACGGCGTCGCCGACGGCCCCGGACTGCACGACGTCGGCGCAGCCCCTCCTCGACGCGGCCGCCCCGGGCGCCACGGTCGTCCTGCCGGCCTGCGTCCACCGCGAGACCCTCGTCATCGACAAGCCACTCACCCTGGGCGGCAGTCCGGGCGCCGAGATCCGGGGCAGCGACGTGTGGACCGCCTGGACGCGGGGACCCGACGGCTGGGTCTCGGGGCTGGCCGTGCCTGCGTTCAAGGCCCACGGCTCCTGCCGGCCCGGCACCCGGCGCTGCCTGTGGCCCGAGCAGGTCTTCGTCGATGGTGCGGCGCTGACGGAGGTCGCCCCCGGCTCCCGGCCGGGCCCGGGCCAGTTCGCGCTCGACGCCGGCCGCCACGTCGTCCTGGCGACCGATCCCGCCGGGCACGAGGTGGAGGTGACGACTCGCACCCGTTGGGTGGTCACCGATGCCGACGGCATCGTCATCGAGGGCCTGCGGATGCGTCACGCGGCTAACGACGCTCAGGAAGGGGCGATCACGGACGAGGGCCATGACGTCCTGATCCGCGATTGCGTCCTCTCCGACACCCATGGCGCGGTGGTCTCCCTGACCGGCTCAGGCGGGCTCATCGGCGACGACATCTTCCGCGGTGGGCAGCTCGGGGTCCACCAGGGCGGCGCCTTCGTCGAGCACGACCGGATCCACGACAACAACGTCGAGGGATTCGACCCGGCCTGGGAGGCGGGCGGCCTGAAGTCGACCCGCCACCAGCAGCTGGTCAGCGGCAACGAGGTATACGGCAACGACGGGCCGGGCCTCTGGTGGGACATCCACGCCGACGGCGCCCGGGTCCTGGATAACCGCGTCCACGACAACCGCGGGGCGGGCATCGTCTACGAGATCAGCTCCGGCGGCCGGCTGGCGGGCAACGCCGTCTGGGCCAACGGGTTCGGGCTGGCGCGCTGGGGCGCCGGCATCCTCGTCTCCTCCGCCGCCGACGTGGAGGTGGACCACAACACGCTGGCCTGGGATGCGGATGGGATCGTGATCGTCAGCCAGGACCGGCCTGACGCCCCGTCGCCGAGCGCCGGCATCCGCGTCCACGACAACGTCATCGTCGGCCTGGACCCAGACCGCGGCCGTTCGGAGGCGTATGGCCTGGCCTGGATCCAGGACTGGTCGGCCGGCGTCCTGTTCGCACCTGCCGCCGGCAACGTCGCTGCGGCAAACCGCTTCTGGTTCCCGAGCGAAGAGGCGATCGCCCGCTTCGCCTGGGACGGCCGCCGCTTCGCCCACCTGGCCGACTTCGCCGCGACGCCCGGCGGCGCAGGCAGCAGCTACCTGGAGACCTCGGCAGCGGAGTCGCTTCTCGGCGCCGCGGGCGTGCCGCGTGCTGGTCTCGCTGCAGGCCGCTGAGCCGGTCCGCGCCTCATGCCCCGGCTGCTGCGCCCCCTGGCCCCTCGGGACCGCCCCGGGCCAGGGCCAGGTAGCGATCGGCCACGAGGTCGGCCGAGAAGCGCCGCGCGAGGAGGCACGCCCTGCCAGACGCCTTGGCCCAGCGCTCCGGGTCCGAGAGCAGGAGGCCGAACTCCCGCGCCGCCTGCGCCTCGCCCCGGGCGATGAAGCCGTTGCTGCCCGGCTCGAGCAGATCGGCGCTGACCATGCCGGAGCCGACGATCGGCGTCCCGCTGGCGATCGCTTCGACCACGGTGGCAGAGGCGGTCGGGATGCGATAGCGCGTCGGGAATGCCGCGACGCGGACCGTGGCCATCAGGCGACGGAGGTGGTCAGCGCCCAACTCGCCGACGAGCTCGACACGGCGGCGGGTAGATGCCGGCAGTTCCATGATCTGACGGGTCAGCTCCGGGCCCGGCGCGCCCTCCACGTAGAGGCGAGTGGACGGATTCGCGAGCGCAGCGAACGCTCGCACCGTCGCGCCAGGGTCCTTGTAGGCGCTGGTGCCGCTGTGCAGGATGGCGTCCTCGCGACCGTCGAAGCCGCCGCCGCCGTAGCGACCCAGCGCGACGCAGGGCGGGATCAAGGAGATGCTGTCCGGCTGGAGCCCGAGCTGCTTGCCGAGGGCAGCCCGGACCTCCGTGCCAACCGCCACGACCCTGTCGGTGCGGGCGTACGCGAAGCGCTTGTAGGCGAGCCTCAAGCGACCCAGCCGGCGGGCGCTCGTCGCCCAGCCGAGATCGTGGGCGACGGTACATGACGGGTGCCCGACGCCGAAGGGCAGGGCGCCGTTGTTGACGATGAGGTCCGGGCCGAGGCGGGCGATGGTCCGACGGCCCCTGCTGAGCCATGCGACGGACAGCCCTTCGAGCTCGACCGGGAACCGACCGCGTTCTCCGGCGACCGAGATGAGGTCGATGGACGGGCACTGGCCGAAGACGTGGCCGATCTTGGCTGGATCGCCCACTGACGTCGCGACGACGCTGACGCGATGACCGCGCGAGACGAGCGCGTCGGCAAGGGCGAAGATGAAGATATTGACGCCGTCACGGACCGCGAGCCCGTAGCGGCGAGTGATGACGACGTGCATCGTCATCGCTATCGCCCGGACGCCATCGCCGCCTCGCTGATCGAACCGCGCCGTCCCGCCGGCGGGGCGGGCGGCGGCTCCACGTACTCGCGGAGCCCCCGTCGGAACTCCCACCACCAGACCGCGATCCCCGTCGTGTTCGCGATCGCGACCGCCCAGGCCGCGCCGGCCGCGCCTCCGAGCGCCGCTCCGGCGACGCCGGAGACGAACGCCACCGCCGAGGTCACCACTGCGGCCCGCAGGTTCCGACCCGCGGCCGCGAGCGCGCGAAGGCCGATGAGTGCACCGGCACCGACGTTGATCGCGGCGAACGACAGACCCCAGGGGAGGGCCAGGGAGTGCGCCGCGGGCCAGGCCGATCGGAGCAGGGCACGTCCTGCCGGCTCGGGGAAGACCAGGATCAAGCCCGTCCAGATCAAGGTGACCGAGCCGAGGCTGAGGGCCGCGATCAGGCACAGGACGCGGAGTCGCCCGGGGGATCGGCGGAGCATCGCGGCCGCCTCCGGGACGGCCACCAGGATGAGACCTTGGAGGACGACGTTGAGGGGCCCGAGGATGAGCTGGGCGGCCCGGATCTCGCCGACCGCAGCGAGCCCGGCCACGAAGCCGATGGCATAGAGGAGCAGCTGGCCCGCCACCGTGTAGGCGCCGGCTTCGGCCAGATAGCGCGAGGCGAGGGAGCGATGCTCGCTCAGCCAGGCCCTGGCACCCGTCGGCCGCGGGACGACGCGGGTCTGCGCGACACCGAAGAGGGCGGCGATCAGCGCCGCGCCTCCCCAGGCCGCGGTCGCCAGGAGGATCGTGCCGTGGCCCACGGCGATGACCAGGATGAGCAGCGGGAACTGGACCGCCGCCCAGACCAGGTCATTCGTGAATCCTGCCCGGCCGCGGCCGTCGGCGAACAGGGCGAAGCGCCAGAGATCCTGGACCATGAGGCCGGGGAGCATGATCCCGAGCGCCAGGAAGGCTTCCCGCAAGGGGCCGCTCGCCGCCGCGGCGACGGCGAGGCATCCCGCCCCGACGATGACCCCGAGGACGAAGGCCGTCCCAGCGGCCCGTGCCGTCGCCTCGCGCCAGATGTCGTGCTCGACCGCGCTGTTGCGAACGACGAGGGGCTGTGCCGTCACCGCCCGCGAGGCGGCAGCCGCCACGTTGTACGTGGCGAAGGCGAGGCTGAACGCGCCGAACTCGAGCACCCCGAAGGAACGCGCCACGAGCACGCCGAGGACGAAGTTCGTCGCGCTCGAGAGTGCCTGGTCCGCCAGTCCCCAGCCAAGACGCGTGGCGATCCCGAGGGCCACGGGCAGGCGCGACCGGATGCCGGAGGCGCCAGCGAGCTGCCCGGTCACACGCGGGGTCATCACCCTCCCATCGTCCGATCCCTCGTCCCGAGCGAGTATCGCAGTTCGCTGCTCGTCGATGCGCTGCCTTGGAATCTGTATGCTCCAGCCGATACTCGGGTCGCCGGCGTCATTCGGACTTGGGGAGAACGGGGCATCACTCGATTCTCTGTCTTCATTCCGGTCAGGAACGACAGCAGCTGGCTGGCCGGCGCCATCGAGAGCGTGCTGGCCCAGACGCATCCGGCGTGGGAGCTGATCGTCGGGGACAACGCCTCGTCGGATGACCTCGCCGCCATCGTCGCCCGCTACGCGGACCCCCGGCTGCGCTTCCATCGCTGGCCCGCGACCGTCCCTCCCGCCGACAACTTCAACCGGACCGCGTCCCTGTGCGGCTTCGAGTGGCTGGTCATGCTCTCCGCCGACGATCGGTTGGGGGCCGGGTGCCTCGCTGGCCTGGCGGCCCGGATCGAGGAGGCCGCCGTCACGCCGCCACGGATCGCTCTGGCCCTGACCGCCTGCCGTCGCCTGGATGAGCAGGGACGACCGGCCGAGCGCCGCTACTACCGCTCCAGCCCGGTGAACCTGATCCGCGACGGCCGCTACGACGCCGCCGGCTGGCTCCGGGTCATCGCCGACCCGGGCGCCCTGCCCTGGAACATCGGCTCGCTCGCGATCTCGCGGGAGGTCCTGGCCGAGATGGGCGGGTTCTACCGCGGCGAGATCGGCCTGTCGGCGGACGTGGAGATGGCCACCCGGGCTGCCGCCTACGGCGACGTCCTGTATCTGGCCGAGCCGCTCCTGGACTACACGGTACGTGACGACTCGATGCGCCGGGTCGACTACGAGCGGGGCTGGATGCGGCGGGACGGGGGGACGACCATGGGAGTCGCCCTGCTCTCGGCCCTGGCCGTCCACGAGGACCGCCGGAGGGTGACGGAGGCGGAGCGGCGGCATGTCCTCGCCCAGGTGGCGCGGACCCACATCCAGCGCACGACCCAGCATCGCTGGATGGTCGATGGGGCCGGCCGGCGAGGCGTGATCGGCGACTTCCTCGCCGCCTGCCACTACGATCCGCGAACTGCCCTGGCGCCCGCGTCCCTCGCCCGGACCGCCGTTGCCTGCCTGGCGCCGGCCCGCCTGATCGCCCGGCTCCGCCGGCGGTTCGACGGGCCCGTCCTCACTGAAGGCTGACGGGGCCGTGCTCGGACGCGCCCGCCCCGTCGCGCGGGTGGCGAGCGGGGTCGTCGCCCTGGCCTGGCTCGTCGCCGGCCTGCTCCTGCTGCGGATGGCCTACTTCGCCCCGCTCGGTCTGGTCAAGGTCGTGGCCGGCGGCGTCGGCCTGGCCGGGTGCGTGGCCGCGGTGGGGTCATGGGTCGGCCGGGGCCGGCGCCCGCCCGGGCTCATCTGGGTCTGGGCGCTCGCCGCGACCGCGACGGGGCTCGTCATGGCCGCCCGCAACCACCAGTCGGCCGACATCGTCATCGTGCTGGTCGTGGGCGGAGCAGCGCTGCTGGCGGTTCTCCCGGGCCGGGCCGAGCGGTGACCGGACCGGCGCACGCCGACGCCCGGCGGGTGATCGAGCGGTTCGACGCCGAGGCGGCGTACTGGCAGGCGATGTTCGGACTGGGCGATGTCCTGAGCGTCATCCACCAGCGCCGCCTGCACCTGGCCCTCCGGCTCGTCGACCGGGCGGCCCTGCCGGAGGGGTCGAGCGTCCTCGAGATCGGCGCCGGCGCGGGGATCCTGGCGGCCGAGCTGGCCCGGCGGGGATACGAAGTCAAGGCCACGGACCCCGCGCCGCGGATGCGCGCCCTGATCGTGGCCAGCGCGGCCGCGGCAGGGGTCACCTCGCGGGTGCACGTCTCGGCCGAGGACGCCACCCGCCTCTCGGCGCCGCCGGCCTCCGTCGACCTGGTCGTCGCCCTCGGCGTCCTGCCCTGGCTCGCGGATCCCACCGCGGCGGTGGCCGAGATGGCCCGCGTCGTGCGGCGCGGCGGCGCGGTGCTGCTCAGCACGGTGAGCCGCTCGCCGCTGCCGGTGCTGCTCGATCCGCTCCGCCACCCGTCCCTCGGCAGCCTGCGCGATGGTCTGCGAGCCGGCCTCGCCGCGCTTCGCGGTCGCTCCTTCCGACCGCCCGACCGGCCCCCGAGTTGGCTGACGCCCGACGAGGCCGACCGCCTCCTGTGCTCGGTCGGCCTCGAGCTCGTCGAGGGCGTGCCGTTCGGGTACGGACCCCTGACCTGGCTCGGCCGACCGGCCTTCGACGATCGGCTCGGCACCCGACTCGAGGCGGAGCTCCAGGAGCGGCTCGCCGTCCACCAGCGCCTCGCGCGCCGCATCGCCGCCCAGTACGTCGTGCTCGCCACGCGTCCGGCCGCCGCAGACGGTCAGGCCGCCGCCGCCCAGGCGGGCGCCGATCACGCCGCCGCCGCCCAGGCGGGCGCCGATCACGCCGCCGATCAAGCCGCAGTCCACGCGGCTGTTCACGCCGGCGCCGGTCAGGTCGGCGGTCGAGCCCTCAGCCTCCCCGAGGCGGCCGCGACGCCCCGCTGACCGTCCCGCCGGTCGGGACGACGAGATCGCGAACCTCGGCCGCGAAGTCGGGCAGCAGCTGGTCGAGTCGGCCGGCGACGCAACGCGCGACCCGACCGAGGCAGCGGAGTCGCTCGGTCCGACCGAGCGGGGCCGTCCAGAGCACGCGCAGGAGGTGCGCGGCGATCACGGCGTGCGCCAACGGAGGGCCGGTCGCCGATCCCTGCCAGGTCCGGCCGCGTCCCGCGACATAGGGCGACCGACCGGGGTGGTCGCGACTCTGCCACAGCTCGTCGGACAGCTCCCTGAACGGCGCGAGCAAGGCCAGCTCGGCCAGCAGGGCCCGATCGGAGCCGTGGTAGGGGGCCAGCAGATGGGTCCGCCGCAGGATGTCCGAGCGGATCAGGCCGTAGAGGATCGGGTGGCCACGCGAGGTGCACAGCAGCCGGCCGAGGCGCTCGTGCGGCTCCGGTGCCGACAGGTCGATCGAGTACGGTTGCGGGCCCAGCGGCGCGCCGCGCTCGTCGATCTCGACGAACCGGGTGGAACAGAGACCGACCCCCGGCTCCGCTTCCAGCACGGCGAGGCAGCGGGCGACGAACTCCGGCCCGCAGACGTCGTCCGCGGCCAGCCATTTGAAGTACGGGCCCCGGGCGAGACGGAAGACCCGGTTGAAGTTCGCGATCGGCCCGACGTTGGTCCGAAGCCGGCTGTAACGCACCCGTGGATCCCGCCGGACGTAGTCGCGACAGATCGTCGGTGTGGCATCGGTCGAGGCGTTGTCGCTGACGACGACCTCCAGCCGCTCGTAGGACTGGGCAAGGGCCGACTCGATGGCCTGACCGAGATAGCGCTCGCCGTTGAAGACGGGGATGCCGATGCTGACGAGGGCTGGCTCCGCCGCGCTGGTCTCGCTCATCCGGCCGACAGTCAGTCCATCAGGGGCAGCATGATCTGCGAGCCGTGGGTCTCGGGCCGGACGGCTACCGCCGTCAACCCGGCCAGGGCGTCACGGATCGCAGGCTGCCGATCCGGGCTGGCCATGACGAGCAGGAACCCACCGCCGCCCGCCCCGCAGAGCTTGCCGCCGGAGGCCCCGGCCGCCATCGCCCGCGAGTACCAGCCGTCGATCTGGTCCGAGCTGACGTTGCTCGCCAGGCGCCGCTTGAGCAGCCAGCCGCGGTGCAGCAGCGCACCGATGTCGCCGGCGGAGGCGCCGTCGCCGCGGAGCAGGCCCTGGAGCTCGTAGGCCTGGCCGCGCATCGCCCGCAGCTCCTCGAGGCGGCGCTCGGTGTTGGCCTTCTGCTCGCCCAGGACGGCGCTCGAGTCTCGCTGGTGGCCGGTCCAGAAGAGCAGGATCTGGTCGAAGAGCTCGCTCATCAGGCGTTCGGGCAGGCGCTGCGGCTCCACGGTCACCCACCCGCCGGGCTGGAAGGAGAACAGGTTGAGGCCCCCGAATGCGGCCGCGTACTGGTCCTGCTTGCCGATCGGCTGACGCAGGACGTCGATCTCGATGTGGCAGGCCTCCTCCGCCAGCTGGGCCGCGGAGACGCGCTCCCCCCGATAGGCATGGAGGGCGTTCAGCAGGCCGACCGCGAAGCTGCTCGAGCCGCCCAGGCCGGTCGATGCGGGCAGGTCGCCGACCGTGCTGATGTAGATCGGCGGCTCGATGGCGAGGAAGCGGAGGCATTCCCGGGCGATGTCGTTCTGGACCTCCTCGACGGAGGAGACCGATTCGGTCCGCGAGTAGGTGACCCGGATGCGCTCGTCGAAGACGTCGCCGTGGCGCTTCACGGTGACCCAGATGTACTTGTCGATGGCCGTGCTGAGGACCGCCCCGCCGTCCCGCTCGTAGAAGGCGGCCAGGTCGGTGCCACCGCCGGCGAAGCTGACGCGCAGGGGCGTCCGGGTGACGATGACGCCCGGCCCGCGCCGGCCGTTCCACCTATCCATGGCGCAGGTCCCAGCTGTAGGGGATCTCGGCGCTGTCGAACGGGAGCCGGGCCATCTCCTCCGGCCGGTGGGGCTCGCTGGCGCAGTTCGCGAGGATGACGAGCTTGTCCCCGTAGGCCTTGTACCCGTTGGCGATACCGGGCGGGATCTGGACGAGGACGTAGTTGTCCTCGCCGAGGAAGACCTCCTGGAGCTCGCCCCTGGTGGGCGATCCGTCCCGCAGGTCGTACATGACCAGCTTCGCCCGGCCCGACAGGACCGCGTTGTTCACGGTCATCGTGCTGTGCACGTGCCAGGCCTTGATGGTGCCCGGCCAGGCACAGGAGAAGTAGATCTCGCCGAAGCCGACGAAGTGCGGGTCGGTCGCCTTCAGCATGTGCATGATCTTGCCGCGCTCGTCGACGATCTGGCGCAGCGGGACGACCTTGACCCCGTCGATCATGCCGGCACCTCCGCATCCGCTGCCCAGCGCAGGCCGGCGTCGACGAGACCGTCGTCGACGAGGTGGTTTATCCACTTGAGGCGGGTGAAGCGAGGATCGGCGAAGTCGGCGGCGGTCAGGCCGATGGCCGAGAAGGAGCGATACAGCTCCTGGGCGCCCTGCTCGGGGTTCCAGCGGAACTCGAACGACGGGAAGGTCCGGGCGAACTTCGAGAAGTCGGTCCGGTAGGTGCGCTGGTCGGCGTCTGGCTGGGCGAGGACCTCGAGCCGGCAGCCCGGCACCGCCGCGGCCGCGATCTCGGCGAGGCGGATGACCTGGTGGTTGAGGTGCTCGGCCCCGGTGTTGAACGCCTGGCCGTGGATGTCCGCCTGCGGTGCCTCGAGGACGGCCTGGAATGCCCGGCTCACGTCGCTCACGTGGACGACCGGCCGCCAGGGCTTGCCGTCGCTGTAGACGACGACCCGGCCCCTCGTGACGGCCGACCCCATGAGGTTGTTGAAGACGGTGTCGAAGCGCATCCGCGGAGAGAGGCCGTAGACGGTCCCGTTGCGGAGGAAGACCGGCGAGAAGCCATCGTCGGCCAGGCCCGCGATGGCCCGCTCGGCCCGGACCTTGGAGCGGGCGTACTCGGTCTGGGGGTCGAGCGGCGACGTCTCGTCCACGACCGCGGCGTCGGCCACGCCGTACATGATGCAGGACGAGGAGAACAGGAACCGTCGAACGCCGGCCTCCCGGGCGAGCTCGGCCAGGCGGACCGAGGCTCGGTCGTTGATATCCGCGGTCCAGGTCTCGTTGAGGTTGCCGATCGGGTCGTTGCTGAGGGCCGCCAGGTGGACGACGGCGTCGACGCCGCGCAGGTCGGCCGGGGTCAGGTCGCGGATGTCGCGCCGCAGGGTCGGCACGGCGCGCCCGTCGGGGATCAGCGAGCACTCCCGGTAGTAGCCGGTGTCGAGCCCCACGACGTCGTAGCCGGCCTCGGCGAGCAGCGGCGCCATGACCGAGCCGATGTAGCCCTCGTTGCCGGTCACGAGCACTCGCCGGATCCCACTCATCGATCCCCTCCAGCTTGGCCTGGCATGGCAGGCAGTCCTACCTCGAGCGCAACGCCCGTCTCCGCCGACGACCCGATCGGATCGCCTCCCCGGTGCTCGACGAGGAGCTCGGGCAGCGCCTCGGCGAGGCCGATCTCCGGCGAGACCAGCCGGAACGGCATGCCGGCCTCCCGGGCGGCCTGCCCATCCCGCTCGTCGTCGCCGATGAAGCAGGTCCGGCTCAGGTCGAGCGCGAAGTCGCGCTGGGCCTGGAACAACAGCCCGGGCCGGGGCTTGCGACATTCGCAGCCCTCGTCCCAGTCGTGCACACAGTCATAGAACCGCTCGATGCGCCCGCCGGCGGCAGCGGCATCGGCCGTCATGCGCGCCTCGATCGCGCGAAGGTCGTCTTCGCTCATCGCGCCGCGCGCGACGCCGGCCTGGTTGGAGACGACAAGCAGCCGGTAGCCGGCCTCGGTGAGCCGTCGGATCCCGTCGAGGGCGCCGGGCAGCCACTCCAACTCGTCAGGGGTGCGGACGTAGCTGGCCTGGGGCGGTCGTCGATCCAGGACCCCGTCCCGGTCCAGGACCAGGCTCGGCCGACGGGCGAGGAAGGCGTCGGTGGCCGGCAGGCGCTCCAGGGAGCCGACGCTGTAGTAGCGATGCTCGGTCAGGTAGGCCGCCAGCCAGCCCCTCGCGGCGAGCTGCGGGTACAGCCCCTCCTCGATCAGGACGTCAGGGGTCGGGAGCAGGTCCAGGAGCGACCGCTCCAGGATGGCGTAGCCGATCTCCACGCCCTCGAGACCGGGCGTCCGACGGGTCCGGTCGAACACCCGGACGAGGCCGGCCTCGTCGACCGCGACGTTGTGGCCGCGGGACCAGCCGTCGCGGTTGCGATAGACGGTGACCAGGGCCGGCCGGCCCGCCTCGAGGTAGCGCTGCCAGAGCCGAGCGAGGTCGAGGGGCCAGTAGTTGTCGCAGTAGAGCAGGAGGAAGCGGGAGTCGAGCCGATCCCGGGCGCCGAGGACGCGGGCCGCGGTCAACTCGTCCGGGTCGGTCACTGCGTAGTCGATCCGGAGTCCCCAGCGCGCCCCGTCCCCGAAGTGGCGCTCGATGACCTCCGGCCGGTAGCCGAGGAGCAGCAGGATCCGCTCGATGCCCTGGCCCGCGAGCATCTCGACGAGGTACTCGAGGAACGGCCGGCCGTGGAACTCGACCATCGGCTTCGGGCGGTCGTCGGTGAGCGGACGAAGCCGGGTACCGCGACCGCCGGCGAGGATGACGGCCTGGCGGACCGGCGCGGGCGGGGCCATCGGCCTAGTCGGTGATCCCTGCCCGATCTTCGATCAAGCAGGTCGTCACGATGTCGCAGGCGACGGTGTGGACGCTCTCGACCAGACCGTAGGCTCCCTTGGGCGTCTCTACCCAGACGGTCTCGTCGAGCCGGTCCTTCAGGACGCCTCCGTCGAAGCCGAGCAGGCCGACGGTGACCATGTCGAGGCTTCGCGCGAACTCCACCGCCCGGACGAGGTTCGGCGAGTTGCCGCTGGCCGAGATGACGATCAGGACGTCGCGTGGTCGGGCCAGGTTCTCCAGCTGGCCGACGAAGACCCGCTCGTACCCTTCGTCGTTGGCGAGGGCGGTGAGCCAGGAGGTGCTGTCGGTCAGGCCGATGACCCGGAAGGGCGCTCGACCCGAGCGCCTGGTCGCCTTGGCCAGGTCGTTGACCCAGTGGGTCGCCGTTGCGGCGCTGCCGCCATTGCCGGCGACGAAGACGAGCGCTCCGGAATCGCGGGCGAGGCGGAGCCGCTGGACGACCCGCTCGATGGCGATGACGTCGAGCGCCTCCAGCAGGTGGGCCAGCGAGGTCAGGTACTCCTCGGCGATCCCACGGAAACGGATGCCGTCGACGGTCTGCATGCCGCTCCTCACCGGTAGACGGTGGCGGCCTGCTCGAACGCGGCCCCCCGATCCCGCTGGCCCGATGCGATCTCGTCGTGGATCCAGGCATAGGTGCGCTCGAGGCCGTCTTCGAGGCGCGTCGACGGCTCCCAGCCGAGCAGGTCCTGGATCAGGGTGTTGTCGCTGTTGCGGCCCCGGACGCCCTTCGGCGCGTCGAGCAGGTAGCGGCGGTGCAATCGGATGCCCGCGATCCGCTCGACGATGTCGACCAGCTGGTTGATCGAGACGAGCTGGCTGCTGCCCAGGTTGATCGGCTGCTCGATCCCGCTGTCCATGATCAGGCCGATCCCGGTGATGCAGTCGTCGATGTACATGAAGCTCCGGGTCTGCTCGCCGTCGCCCCAGATCTCGATCTCGTCGCTGCCCGAGAGCTTGGCCTGGATCACCTTGCGGCAGATGGCCGCCGGCGCTTTCTCGCGGCCGCCATCCCAGGTCCCGTGCGGGCCGTAGACGTTGTGGAACCGGGCGACCCTCGTGGTCAGCCCGAAGTCCTCCCGGAAGTGGCGGCACATCCGCTCACTGAACAGCTTCTCCCAGCCGTAGCCGTCCTCCGGCATGGCCGGGTAGGCGTCCGACTCGCGGAGGGCCGCGACGGCCGTGCTCGTCTGCTTGTCCGCGGCGTAGACGCAGGCCGAGGACGAGTAGAAGTAGCGGCTGACCCCGTGGTCGCGCGCGGCGATCAGGAGATGGGTGTTGATGAGGACCGAGAGCATGCAGTTGGCCTTGTGGCTCTCGATGTAGCCCATCCCGCCCATGTCGGCGGCCAGGTTGAAGACGACCTCGGCACCGTCGAGCGCGGCGTCGCAGGCCTCCCGCCGACTCAGGTCGAGCTGGAGGTTCTCCGCCTCGGGGGACAGCTGGTACCAGTCATCGAGCGGCTTGATGTCGACCGCGCGCACGGTGCGACCGCGCCGCAGCATGTCGCCGACGAGGTGCCCGCCGATGAACCCACCTGCGCCGGCGACGACGACGCGACCGCTGCCGTCCATATCGACCTCCCTCCAGCTGCGCGGCCGGCCGCGCTAGCGACGCCCGCGGCGGACCGTCGCGACGAGCCTGTCGATGACCCCGCCCGCGGTGGTCCCTGTCTGCGTCGCCGGTCCCGAAGCCGGGCCCACGCCGGAAGTGACCGCGGTCGGTGCCGCGTAGTAGCCGATGTACCCTCGGGCGTCCTCCGATGGGACCTGGTTGAGGGCGACGCCCAGGATCCGCGCGCCGGCCTTGGCCAGGTCGTCGAGGACGTGACGGATCGCGCCTCTCCGGACGGTTGCCGCGTGGACGACGAGCAGGACACCGTCGACGCGCGAGGCCAGGATCGCGGCATCGGCCACGCCACCCAGCGGGGGGCTGTCGAGGACGATGAGATCCGCCTCGGGCCGCAGGCGGTCGAGGACCCGCTGCATCCGCTGGGAGCCGAGCAGCTCCGCGGGGTTCGGGGGCAACGGGCCCGTGCACAGCACCCGCAGGTTCGCTTCGCCGGTCGATCGCACGATGCCTTCGATCGGCTGGTCGTCGCTGCGCAGCAGGCTCGTGAGGCCGCGGCCGTTCGAGATCCCGAACAGGCGGTGGATCCCGGGTTTGCGGAGGTCCGCGTCGATCAGCAGGACCCGGCGCCCGGCCTGGGCGAACATCGTGGCCAGGTTCGCCGAGACGACGGTCTTGCCCTCCCCTGGGGCGGTGCTCGTCACGAGCAGGCTTCCCAGCGGGGCGTCGACGGAGGCGAAGTCGATGTTCGTCCGGAGGGTCCGATATGCCTCGGAGAACGCAGTGTGCGGCGCGTCGGCCGAGAGCAGGAGGGCGGTGGGTCGCGCCTCCCGGCCCGTCCGGAGGCGGTCGATCTGGGCGAGGGTCGGCAGGCCGAGGCTCGCCTCCACGTCCTCCGGTGTCCGCAGCGTGTCGTCGAGGGCGTCGCGGCCGAATGCGACGGCGACCATGAGCAGCAGCCCGAGCACCGCGGCCAGGGCCGTGTAGAGCAGGGGTCGCGGTGAGGCTGGCCCGCTCGGGGTCACGGCCGGCTCGATGACGCTGAGCACGTTGGGCGCGGCCCCCGACGAGAAACCCAGCAGCGTGGCGTAGGTCTGACGGAGCGAGATGAGGCGGGCCTGGAGGAGCTCGAGGTCCTGCTCCTGCGTCGCCGTCCGGTTGGCCGTGGCCACGAGGGCGTCCACCTGGGCCTGCGTGGTCTCGATCTCCTGCTGCGTCCGGCGCAGGTTGTCGTCGACGAACTGCAGGACGGCGGCCTGACGGCCCTGGATGGCAGGGGACTCCGCGATCAGCTCATCCGCCAGGGCGTTGGCGATGGCCGCCGCCCGGTCGGGGCTCGGATCGCCGGCTGTGATCCGGATCAGGGTGCTGTTCTGCGGAGCGTCGGCCGAGACGCGCTTGGCCAGGTCCTCCGGGGTCGTGCCCAGGCTGAGGCGATCGATCACCTTCTGGAGGAGTGGCCGGGTCGTCGCCACCTGCGCGTAGGTCTGGGAGAGCTGCTGCGAGGTGAGCAGCTGATTGTAGTCGGGGCTGAGCCCGGAGAGCGACTGGCCGACGAGGAGGCTCGCCTGTGACTCGTAGACCTTGGGCAGGATGGCGCTCACGCCGAACGCGACCGCCGCCGCGATGACCGCCCCCGAGACGATCATCATCAGGTGCCGGCGCAGGACCGTCAGCTGGCCCCGGAGATCCATCATGCCCCTCCGGTCCGTGTGGTCGCGTCGCCTGGCCGCCGCGGACGCCTCGGACGGGCGCCGGGCAGCACCCTGACGTCCCCCACTCCGCGCCTCCATCCACGTGCGTCCGCGCGTCCACCCCGGACCGACAGAGTACCGCGTTCTGGGGGAACGTTCGTACTGCCGAGTCCTGCGCCACACTCATGTGGTGCGCCCTCGCACCGTGGCCCCGGGCCTCGCCCGCTCCGGCTCGCCGCCACTCGACGGATCGCGAGCCGTAGGGCAGCTACCGTAGTGACAGAGCGCGGCGAACCCCGGAGAATCCCTTCGTCCCGCGGGACGTGCCCACCCGAGGGCAGGCAGGTGAAGGAGACGGATGGGCACCCCGATCGAAGTCGCCGTCGTGGTGATCGCGTTCAACCTCGGATTCGTGGCCGGAGCGGCCTGGCTCAGCGCCTGGCGCCAGCGCCCCCCGCGGCGACAGGCCCCGGCAGCTGCGCTCGGTCCGGTCGAGCGCTGCTAGCAGGCAGGCGCACTGCGCCCCGACCGGGCCAGGGCGACGCTGAACGGAGCCGGGTCGGTCTGGCCGGCGCCCCGGTCGTCGGCCTGGTGCCGGCCGCCGGCTATGCCCGACGCCTGCAGCCGCTCGCCACCTCGAAAGAGATGGTCCCCGTCGGCGGTCGGCCGGTGATGGACTACCTCCTGGAGCGGCTGCGGTCCGCGCGCTGCACCGAGATCCTGGTCGTGACGCGGCCGGACAAGCTGGACGTCATCGACCATGCCCGACGCAGCGGGGCCCACGTCGTCCTGGCGCGACCGGCCACCCTCGGGGCCTCGATCAGGGCCGGGATGGCCGGCCTCCCGCCCGAGGCCATCGTCCTGGTCGGGTTTCCCGACACGATCTGGCAGCCCCCAGACGGCTTCCGGACCCTGCGGTCGCTCGTCGCCGCGGGCCGGCCAGCCGTCCTGGGGCTCTTCACGACTGCCGACCCCGCGCGGAGCGAGGTCGTCCGCCTCGGCGCTGATGACCGGATCCTGGCCATCGAGAGGGCCGGAGGTCCCGCCCCGACGGCCTGGATCTGGGGGGGCCTGGCGGCGCGCCGACCCGTCCTGGACGACCTGCCGGCGACGCCGAGCCTGGCCCACTGGCTGATGACCCTCGCCCGGGCGGGCGTCCTCTCGGCCGCCAGGCTGGGCGATCTCGTCGACATCGGCGTCCCCGAGGCGCTGGCGGCGGCCCGAAGGAGTGCGGCGACCAGCACCGGGGTCGTGCGCGGGGCGAAGGGCCGCGACTAGCATCCAGCCCGTGCGGATCGTCTACTACACCCACCCCGCGTTCCTCGAGCCCTGCCTGGAGCTGGTCCGCGAACTGGCACCGGAGGTCGAGCTCCACCTCATGCTGGAAGTCGCGCCCTCCGCCTGGCGGTCGGGCGCCTTCGACCTGCGGCCGCCGGCCGTCGGGCCCGGCCTCGTCCCGGCGGACCCGCTCCTGGCCCCGGCGTTCCCGCCGGCGGTGCGCGAGGCCTGGCGGCGCGCCGCCTCTTTCCAACTCGTCGTCCATCGCGCGCCGCAGAGCCTGCATCCGGCCAGCGTGGCCGTCGGGCGCGATGTCCTGCGCTTCATCCGGGCCGTCCGGGCCGACCTCGTCCACATCGACGACACCGACGTCTCACCGCGACTGGCCCTCGTCTCGCCCGGGCTCCGCCGCTGGCCGGTCGTCGTGAACGTCCACGATCCCGTCCCCCATCTGGGCGAGGCCGGCTGGCGCAAGACGCTGGCCCGTCGGCTGCTCTATCGACGGGCGAACCGCTTCGTCGTCTTCGGCGACTGCTTCCGTCGGCCGCTCGCCCGGCGGGCAGGCGTCTCGCTCGCTCACGTCCGGTCGATCCATCTCGCCCCCTACGGTGTGGTCGGAGCCTGGGCCGACGGCCCGGCGGAGCAGGAGGAGCGCCTCGTCCTGCTCTTCGGGCGCCTCGGAGCGTACAAGGGCATCGACACGCTGGTGGCTGCGGCGCGACTCGCGGCCGAGCGCGTCCCCGGGCTCCGGCTGGTCGTGGCCGGGCGCCCGCTCCCGGGCTTCCGTCCGTCCGAGCCTGTCCCGCTGGCCAACGGCGGGACGGTCGAGCTCCGCCTCGGCTACCTCCCGCCCGCGGAGCTCGTCCGGCTCGTCCGGCGCGCGACGATCGTCGTATGTCCCTACCGCGACGCCTCCCAGAGCGGCGTGCTTCTGACCGCGTTCGGCCTCGGTCGGACGGTGATCGCGACCACGGCTGGAGCACTCCCCGAGTACGTCCGACCGGGCGTCGACGGCCTCCTCGTGCCGCCCGGGGACGCGGCGGCCCTGGCGGACGCGATGTCCGCCCTGCTGACCGATCCCGCCGCCCGCCGCCGCCTCGAGGCCGGGGTCCGCGAGCCGGGCCGTCCGGGCTGGCGGGCGGCGGCCGCCGACCTCCTCGCGATCTACTCGGAGCTCGCGAGAGCCTGAGCGAGGTCAGCCGCTCGCTCGCGGCCGGAGGCGCCGCAGCAGGTCCAGCCCGAGGCGTCGCTCGAGCTGGGTCGCCCCGAGGGCGAGGTACGCCGCGACGTACGCGACACCACCCGCGGCCGCGATCGCCAGCAGGACGAGGGGCGAGGCCGGCGGCAGGGAGGCCGCCGCGACGGACATCACGAGCCACGCCGGCAGCGCGGGTAGGAGGCCGGGCAGGAACGCCTCCCGGAAGAGCCTGCCGGGCCGGAGGCCCAGCTCCCGGGTCGCCAGGGGTATCACGAAGCAGCCCGCCTCCAGGCTCGTCGGGATGAGGGTCCCGAGGGCCACGCCGACGACCCCGACGACCTGGACGAGGACGATCGACAGCGCCAGGTTGGCGAGACCGGAGGCGAGGGCGATGACGGCCAGCGGCCGGTGGCGCCCCATGCCCTGGAGCACGTAGCCGGCCGGCCACAGGCACGTGTCGACCACGACGGCGATCGTCAGGATCGCCAGCACGTCGCTGGCTCCCTCGAATGCCGGCCCGACCCACAGTCCGAGGACGGGCCGCCCCAAGGTGAGCAGGACGACCGCCGGCGGCATGAGGAGGCCCAGGGTCAGGCGCGTCGCGAACAGGTAGAGGGAGCGCAGGACCTCCGGCGCGTCCTGGCTCGACAGCCGCGAGGCGACCGGCAGGATGACCCGGGTGAACTGCTCGGCCGCCGCGCTGGCGAGACCGGCCAGGCGCTGCGCCAGGGCATACGGCGTGACGGCGCTGACGGGCAGGAACACGGCGAGGACCAGGACGTCGGTCTCGAACTGGAGGCGACCGGCGATCTGCAGGGCGAACACCGGACCGCTGAAGCCGAGGAGTCGACGGGCGGCGGCTCGGTCGGGCCGTCGAGGGCGGATGGCCAGATCCGGGGCCGTCCGGCGGAGGACCCAGACGCCGCACGCCTGCCAGACGAGGGTCACCCCGAACCCGGTCGCCAGCAGCGCCGGCAGCCCGCCACCAGCCGCCACGACGAGGACGTTGGCGGCGAGGCCGGCGAGCAGTCCTCCGGCCGTGATCAGGTTGGCCTCCCCGAAGCGCTCGAGGCCACGCAGGATCGCCGTGATCGGGGAGAACGCCAGGCTGATGGCGATCGAGGCGGCCATCAGCACGGTCAGCCAGCCGGCCATGGGTCGCTGGTCCAGGGGCAGCCGGAACACCTCGCCGACCATGAGCCCGGCCAGGACCCCGAGCAGACAGGCGAGGAGGCCGAGGGCGGTATACAGCCAGAAGGCGCTCGAGACCGTCCGCCTGGCTGCCTCGAGCTCGCCTCGCGCGCTGTGCTCCGCCACGAGCTTGATGACGCCGGACCCGATGCCCAGGTCCAGCAGCCAGCCGTACCCGGCGATCGACGCCAGGAGCACCCAGAGCCCGTAGTCCGTCGGTCCGAGACCGTGGACCAGCACCGGCGTGGCGAGGAAAGTGGCGACCAGGGTGACCAGGCGGGCCGTCATGTTGCCCGCGGCATTGCGGACCATCCCGGCGCCGATCGCGGGCGGGAGCGAGCGGCTGCCTCCCACGGCGTCCCTAGCCACGCTCGCCCGGTCCGGGCCGGACCGCCGCGGGCGGTTCCGCCGCGGCTGGCCCCCTGCCGGCTGGCCCCGTGGCGGCCGGCAGGGCGAGCCCGTGGGGGAGACCTGCGATGGCGCCCAGGATCATCCGCGCGTCGGACCGGGCGGCGGTCCAGCGGCGGCGAACGAGGGCCCCCGCGAGGAGTCGCGTGCGTTCCGCCGCCCAGGCCGCCAGGAGGAGCGCGCCGAGGCGGTCGCCCTCGCGGAGCCAGCAGCCGGCCGCAGCGCCCAGCCCGAACCCGTACGTCCAGCGGCTCCGTCGATAGCTCCTCTCGTCATGCCGCTCGTGGAGGACCACCGCCTCGGGCACGTAGCGGACGATGCCGCGGGCCCGAAGGAGCCGCCTGATGAGATCGACGTCCTCGCCGGCCAGGCCACCACTCCCCGGTCCGAGGCGCTCGTCCCAGCCACCGACCCGTTCGAACCAGGCCCGCCCGACGGCGAGATTGCCGCCGGTCCCGGCGCGCCAGGGCAGGGCCCGTCCACGGAACTCGGCGGTTGCCCGGCTTGCCCGGGTGGCGACGGCGTAGCGACCGGGCTCCGGCTCGCCCAGCGGCAGGACGCGGCCGGTCGAGGCCGCCGGGCCCGCCGGGCCGTCGAACGCATCCACCAGGGCCCCGAGCCAGCCCGGCTGGGGGACGCAGTCGTCGTCGGTGAAGGCGAGGATCGCGCCGCTCGCCCGCCGCGCCGCCGCGTTGCGGGCTCTCGCGGCGCCGGGCCCCGAGAGGGCGTGATGGACGATCGGCCAACCGCGCGCGGCCCGCTCACGGACCACGTGAAGGCTCTCGTGACCTTGACTCTGATCAGCGACGATCACCTCGCGGGGTTGGTCGCCACCGGCGAACAGTGCGTCGAGACAGCGGGCCAGGGACGCGGCCCGGTCGAGGGTCGCGATGACGACCGAGACGTCCCGAGGTGCGCTCATCGCCGCCTCGCCGGCCGCGCCGTCCTCGGCTGCCCGAGCAGCCGTCCCAGCCACGCCGCGTCTCCCGAGGCGATGGTCAAGACGAACCGCAGGAGCGAGTCGGTGCCTCGGACCGGTATCCGCCGCAGTCGCAGGAGCGGCTCGCCGGCGGCGTTCGCTCGCGAGCCCACCGCCAGCCCGCCGAGGAAGCCCGCCCGGGCCGTCGCCGCCTCCAACTCGGGCGAGACCTCGCCGTATGGGTAGGCGAAGGCAGTGATGCGTCGGAGGAGACGGGACTCGAGCGCCTGTCGTGCTCCTGCCACCTCCACCTCCGCCTCCGCCGCGCTGAGCTCGGCCGGGTGGCGATGCGTACGCGAGTGGGCGCCGAACCGGGTCCCCGCCGCTTCGAGCTCGAGGATCGCGGGCCAGTCGAGCAGGGGGCGGCCGGCGAGCGGGCCGCGGCGGTCCCAGGTGTTGTTCCCGCCCACCCGGTCGCTGACCAGGAAGACGGTCGCCGGGACGCCGGCCTGGGCCAGCGATCGCAGACCCTCCTCCGTGCCGGCGTACCCATCGTCGATCGTGACGACGACGGAGCGGGGCGGAGGCAGCTCGTGTCGGACCCGGAGTTCGAGGTAGTCCTCCAGCCCGAGGAACCGCGAGCCGCGTCGGCGCAGCCAGCGGACCTGCCGGTCGAGGCCCTGCAGCGGGATGACCCAGCGGCTGGCAGGCTCGCCCGCGCGGGCGAAGGCGTGGTAGACGAGGACGGTCGTCCCCTCCACCAGGCGGCCCCAGTCATCGGTGCGGCCGAGGGCGGTCCGGACGCCGGTCCAGTACGCCGTGCGCCACGCGAAGCCGTACCAGCCTCGCCGCCAGGGGCCGTGGGCGACGAGCGGCTCCAGCCCGACCATCAGGGCCAGGCCGCCTGGCACGGCGAGGGTCGCGCGGCGCAGGACGCGCTCCCGGAGCCGCGCCTGCGCGTAGCGTCCGAGAGGCAGCTGATCGATCGCCGGGGGATGCCGTCGGTACAGAGTCACGGCCGCTCGGCCGGCCGCCGCGGCGTCGGCCAGGAAGCCGGCGAACCCTTTCATCGTCCGCTGGACGGCCACCGCGGCGGGCTCGTATCGGAACCGACAGCCGGCCTCGCTGAGTCGGTAGCCGAGCTCCACGTCTTCGCTCCGCCCGAGGTCCTCGGCGAAGCCGCCCAGTCGGCGGAAGACCGCGGCGGGCAGTGACAGGTTGCCGGCGTAGCAGTCGGTGGGGTGAGGTCCCTCGCCAGAGGCGAGGCGGTCATGGTGGGCCTGCCAGGCCTCGCGCTGCTGCCTGGCGAAGGGCCCCCCAGGCCGCGGCCCACTCCAGTCGAGCCGACCCAGCACGACCAGCTCGTCAGCGCCGCGGTGGGCCCCGAGGTGGGCTTCGAGGAGGCCCTCGCCGGGCACCATGTCGTCGTCAAGGAAGAGGAGGACCAGCCCGCTCGCCGCCGCCGCGCCCCGGTTTCTGGCGGCGCCCGGACCGCCGTGGGCCTGCCGGATCAGCCGGGCGCTGGGGCAGGCGGCGGCGACGACGGGGGTGGGGTCGACGGCCGACCCGTCGTCCACGACGAGCACCTCGACCGTCCCGTCGCGGCGGAGCTGCCCATCGAGCGCGGTGAGGCACCTCGCGAGTGGGCCCGGCCGGTCGCGGGTCGGGATGACGACGCTCAGCTCGACCATGGCCAGCGATCGACCGGCGCGAGGAGTCGAGTGGGCTCCGCTGCGAGGGCGCGCAGGTACAGGCGGTACCGCTCTCCCTGCAGGCTGTCGGCGGCCGCGCCGCCCACCACGGCGAGGCGCTCGGCGCGGTCGAGGGCCTGTTCCGCGAACGTCCTGACCGCGACGAGCCCCAGCAGGGCGGGATCGATCGTCAGCCGCCGGAAGAACCAGGCCAGTACCTCCCGGGCCGCCCTGACCCGTCGATCCCCCGACGCGGGCTCCAGGAGCAGCTCCCGCACGTCGGCGGCGGCGGATCGAGGGTCGCGGTGGCCGCGCGCGATCGGCAGCCAGTGACCGACGAAGTAGAGTAGGTCGGTCGCAGCCGGGCCGGGACGGGCGCTCTCCCAGTCCACCACGCCCAGGCCGGCCCCGCTCTGCAGCACGTTCCACGGCCCGAGGTCGGTGTGCTGCCAGACCGTCGGCAGCCGCAGCCCGATCGCGGCGTCCGCCCGCCGCGCGGCCTCCGCCAGGAGTCGCTGCTCGGCCGATCCTGGCCAACGGGCAGCGTATCGGTCGAAGAGGCCTGCCAGGGCGCTCACCCAGCCCGCGTCGACCGTCAAGCTCCCCTGGACGGTCGCCAGGTCGAACTCCGCCAGCCAGCGCGCGACACGGCGCAGATCATCCGTCGCCTCCGCCGCTCCGCGGCCCCAGGTACCCAACTCCGTCCCGAGCGAGCGCCCAGGAACGCAGCTCTCGATGGCGACGGGCAGGCCGACCCAGTCGAAGGTGGCGACGGGCCGGGGCAGGCCGGCCTTGAGGCCGGCCTCCAGACGCTCCTCCAGCTGGGCCAGGACGGCCTGCTCCCGCCTGGCCCACGGTCGCAGTGCGGCGAGGCGGCCGACCTTGACGACAGCGAGTGGGCTCGCCTGCCGCCCGAAGGGGAGCAGGGTGACGCGACTCCAGGCTTCCTGCCCGCCCACCAGGACGAGAGAGCGGACGTCAGGCTGCAGCAGACCATCGGGCATGTCCGGATGGGCCAGGATCGAGGCCGGTCGGGTCGGACCCCCGTTCGCCAGGGCGGTCACGGACAGGGTCGGCGCGAGCCGGTCGAGCGACGCGCCCGTCCGCTCGGTGAGTGATGTCAGGGCTGCGCGCAGGAGCCGGCGAGCGGCCGTCCGGGCGGTCAGCTGGTGGCTCACGTACCAGCGCACGGCGGCCTTCGATCCGATGGGCAGGTACGCCCGAGTCCCCCGGAAGCCGGCGACAGCCCAGTACGGCGTCGTCGCCCCGAGGCCGACGGCCGCCAGTCGCGCGCCCAGCCGTCCCGGCCCGCCCTGGCGCAACCCCGGCCTGCGGCGGTCGATCTCCAGGTAGACCGGGGCGCCGGGCCGCAGCCGATGGCGCAGGTCCTCGATCGTGAGGTGGGAGCCGGCGAGCAGGACCGCGACGTCGAACGGCCCCGTCACCCCATTCCCGGCGCTGACGCGCCGCGCCACGCCCGCCTCCCGTACCAGATCTGCCAGGTCGGGATCCTCGCGGCCCAGGAGCAGGTGCTCGAACGCACCGCCCTCGGGAGCGGGCAGCAGGAAGCGCCAGTCCAGGCGGCGGATCGTCGAGGCGTCCACCGGAGCTCCCCTCTGCGGTCGCGCCGGGCTGGGATCGCCACGCGGGCTCCGCGACCAGTCGTGAGGATGACGCACCCCGACAGCGCCGTCCAGCCGGCTGGCCGCAGCGGACCACGCGCGGCACGCAACGACCGCGTATCCTTCCGCAGCCCGGCATACGCTTGGTATCGCGGCCAGGATTCGGACAGACGGTCGACGTGTCGCACGAGGGGAGAGGACGTGCGCTTCGTCTACTACTATGCGCGGTCCATATCGGACCCGTCCGGGGTCACGACCGCGCTCTGGTCGTGGGCGGGCGCGCTGGCGGCGGCCGGTCACGAGGTCGAGGTCCTCCACGCCGGCGGCCCGCGGCGGGTCGCCGTCCCGCACACGGCCCGGCTGGCCGAGTCGGCGATCGCCCACGCGGGAGCGTCTCGCTCGACGTGGTATCCGCTGGCGCTGGGACGTCACCTCCGCCGCGGCGACGTTTTGGTGCTGCACGAAGGCTGGGTGCTCAGCAACCTCGTCGCCGCGCGCGCCGCTCGTCGAGTCGGCGTGCCCTATGTCGTGGTGCCGCACGGGGCCTACGAGCCGGGCGTCCAGCGGCGCCTCAAGCCGATCGTCCGAGTCCGCAGGCATCTCGAGCGGCAGCTCCTCGAGCGAGCGCTGGCGGTCCACGTCTTCTTCCCGTCCGAGGTCGCGACCATCGGTCGCCTGGCGGCCAGGGCTCGCTGCATCGTCGCGCCGACCGGCCAGCGCATCCCGGCGGAACGCTGGGACGGGGCGGGCGGCTACGTCGCCTGGCTCGGCCGGTACGACCCGGGGCACAAGGGCCTGGACATCCTGCTCCGCGGCCTGGCGAGCCTGCCGGCTGCGAGCCGACCGACGCTCCGTCTGCGTGGCTATGACTTCCAGGGCGGGCGGCGGACCGTCCTCGGGCTGACCCAGGAGCTGGGCCTGGCTGAGGCGGTCGACGTGGGCGGGCCCCTGCCCGGCGAGGAGAAGCTCCGCTTCCTCCAGCACGCAGCCGGCTACGTCCATCCGTCGCGCTGGGAGAGCCACAGCATCGCGCTCCTCGAGAGCCTCGCCCTCGGCGTCCCGACGCTCGCCTCGGCCTCGATGCACATCTCCGCTGAGCTCCAGGCGGCGAAGGCGGCCATCGTCGTCGAGCCGACGGTGGCGGGGGTGGCGGCCGGTCTCGGCGAGCTGCTCGACGGCGGCTCGGGCGTGGGTCCGCGGGGACGCGAGCTGATCGCCGAGCGCTTCTCGTGGGATCACGCGGTCTCGTCGCTCCTCGACGGCCTCGAGCCACTCATCGAGCGGCGCGTCGTCGCTGGGGACGTGTCGGATCGGCCCGCAGGTCCGGCTAGGGGAGCGAGGTGACCGCCTCGTAGGCGCGGTAGCGGACGCAGTCGCGATAAGCGCCGAAGCAGTAGGTCGCCTGGTGGTCGGCGGCGACCGGTGCCGGCGAGATCGTCGCGTGACAGCGATGGGCGGGATGAGGGAACTCGAAGCGCGACTCCGCGTCGTCCAGCAGCCCGAGGAGTCGGCAGACGGGCTCGTCCGGCGTCCTGGCGGCGGACGGGTGGCGTGACGATCGCGGGCCCGCCGGCGATCGAGGGCGCGACGGCCGCAGATCCGCGGGGGATGCTTCGGGCGCCCTGCGCCGGCTGGAGGATGCGTCGGTCAGCTGAGCGCCGCCGTCGCTGTCACTCCCTCGTCGAGCGGCCGGCGCGGCCTGGGACTCGGGGGCTGGCGCGATGGGAGGCGGGACGGCCGGCCGCCGTGCGGCCGCGCCGTCGATGTGACGGCCTCGTCGAGCGGCTGCCGCGGCCTGGGGCTCGGGGGCTGGGGTGACGGGAGGCGGGACGGCCGCCGGCGGTGTGGCAGCGGCCCCGCTCGCCCGGGATCGAGCAGTCGGCGCGGCGCGACGGCTCGTCGAGGCCAGGGGGCTCGTGGCGTCCGAGGACGCTCGCTCGGCGACGGAGCTCGGCGGCGCCCCCCCGACGCGGGGGCCACCCCGGCTCCGGCCGCCGCCCGCCGTCGTGGCCGAACCTCCCGCGTTGCCCGCTGGCTCGGCCGCCTTCCGGTCCGGCCGCCGGCCGGCCTGGGGAGCCTCGTCGCTGGCCGCCGATGACCGGGGACGTCCCGGGGCAGGCGGTGGGGCCGGCTTCGCCGCGGCGGCGACGCCCTTCCCGGTCCCGGCGAGCGCCGCTGCGGCCCGGCGCGCAGCGGCCGGTCGGCCGACCGAAGCCGGAAACAGCCCCGGCCTCTCGCCGTCCGGCGCCTGTCCATCGCGCGCGCCATCCACGGCTACCCCGCGCGTCGTCCGTGGTCGGTCGGCCACGGTCGGCACAGGGGGCGGAGCAGCAGATTCCGTGCGGGCCGGCGCGCGCATCTGTGCCGCTGCGGCCGCCAGGACGGGCGCGACGGACGCTGGAGGAGCGACCTTCGCGCCGAACGCCGTCGGGACGCCGGCGGTGGACGCGGCGGGCGAGGCACTCGCTCCCGGCGCCGTCTTCCGCGGCGCGACCGGTGCCTGGCAGCCGCGGTAGCAGCGCGTGGCGCCGACCCGATTGAGCGAGTTGCAGACAGGGCAGACCCAGGAGTCCAGGATGTCGCCGCCACCGGTCGACTCGGCTACCTTCGTCTCTGGCCCGCGAGCCGCTCGGTAGAGCAGCCACAGGCCGGTCGGGCCGACGAGCAGGGCCAGGAGGAGGAGTGCCCGGAGCAGGTCCTGGTCGAGTCCGATCATGTCGCCGTTCGAGCGCGCCCCATCGCGTAGCGGTCCCCGAGGTGGCGCGAGTCTCGCCGAAGCGCCGCCCGCGCCGGCCTGTCGCTGCCTTTGGATCCCCGGCAACGATTATGGCCCAACCTGAGGCATCGGCCCATCGCCGCGGTGCGCCGGGACACCGCCGGACGATGGGGGCCCGGGGCGCCGACCGGGCCATCGCTCGCTAGTCCCGAAGCACCTCATCGCACCCCACCCGGACCCTCCGGACCCGACCAGCCTCCGGCCGTTCGCGCTCGACCGTCGCCAGGCCGACGGTACGAATGCGCCTCTGGCGGCCGGCCTGGCCCGCCGTCATCGTCGCCCGACCATCGTCGCGGCATCCTCCCGCATCCCTCGCCACCTCGGGGACTGCCGACGATCGAGCGGCTGGGAGGCGTGACGTCGACCGATGGGCAGCATCAAGACCGGCCGACCCAGGGGCTGGACCTGGGACGATCCCGGGCTACGGCCACCGCAGAGGCATCGCGTCCGGGACATCCTGGCGACGATCCCGATCGTCCTGCTCCTGCCCGCGGTCCTCCTGGCATCGGGCGCGACGCTGGCCGCGAGCGCGACGCTGGCCGTGTCGCCGGCCTCGGCGACGGCCGCCTCCAGCGTCGTCGTCGACGGGGCCGGCTTTCCCAAGAACGACAGCGGGGTCATGACCT
The DNA here is from genome assembly GCA_036392215.1 of Candidatus Limnocylindrales bacterium. GTDB lineage: Bacteria > Chloroflexota > Limnocylindria > Limnocylindrales > CSP1-4 > JAJYJO01. The sequence continues at coordinate 38,498 of DASVYJ010000109.1, forward strand.
GGGACGGGACCTCCACCGCAGCGGTCGCGTATCACACCCGGGGCAGTGGCAGCTTCCGCCTCTCGTTCCGGATCCCCGCCGACGCGGCCCCGGGCGCCCACACCATCGCCGCCGTCTCGCGAGCCGGGAGCGGCGCGGTCCTGGAGGCGAGCGCGAGCGTCCAGGTCATCGCAACCCCGCCTGCACCGAGCCCGTCCGGGTCAGCCGGCGCCAGCCTCCCGCCTCCCACCTCCACGCCTGGCTCTCCCGCCCCCGGCGCGAGCGCCTCGGCCAGCGCCACTCCATCGGCGCTGTCCGACAGCCCCGCACCGACGACCGCTCCGTCCACCGTGCCCGGGACGCCTCAGCCCACGGTCGGCGCCACTCCGGCCCCGACCCCCGTGCTCACGCCCGCTCCGACCCCGACCGCGGCCGCCACCCCGACGCCGGCTCCCAGCGCGACGACGGCCCCGCCCGCCACCTGCCCCGCATCGCTCCAGGCACTCGTCAACGCCGCCCCCGCGGGGGGCACCCTGAACGTCCCGGCCTGCACGTTCCACGAAACCGTGAGCATCGGCAAGGCGCTGACCGTGGTCGGTCCGGCGACGGTCACCGGGGATGGGACGCGCACTCAAGGCATCCGGATCACGGCCTCCGGCGTCACCCTCGACGGCCTCTCGGTGACCGCCGTCGCCAATGCCCTCCAGACGGGGGCGATCGACGCGTCTGGCGTCGACCGGGTCACCCTCCGCAATGTCCGAGCGACCAACAGCAGCGGCGCGTGCATCAGCATCAGCCACAGCACGGGCTCGTCGGTCACCAACAGCGTCATGGCAGGCTGTGTCCAGGAGGGCTACCACTTCAGCGCCGTGACGTCCCTCACCTTCACCGGCAACCGGGTGACGGGCAACAACGTCGCCCGGACGGTCGACCCGGGCTGGGAGGCGGGTGGGGGCAAGGTCGCCGGCGGCTGCTCGGGCATCGACTTCTCGAACAACGAGGTCGACGACAACGGCGGCCCGGGGATCTGGTTCGACATCCATTGCGGGCCCAACGTCGTCATCAGCGGCAACCGCGTCCACGACAACTGGTCGGCCGGGATCTTCTACGAGATCAGCTCGTACGCTCGGATCAGCGGCAACACGGTCTGGCACAACGCGGTCCAGGCCGGCAGCCCGGACGCCTGGGGGTGGGGCGCCGGGATCCTCGTATCAAGCTCGAACAACGTCGAGGTCGCCGGGAACATCGTGGCCTGGAACGGCGACGGCATCAGCGTGATCAGCCAGAACCGGTCGGACGCGCCAGGTCCTGTCGTGAACGTCTCCGTGCACGACAACGACATCTTCGGCGTCGATGGCTGGCCCGCCGCCAGCCAGGACTACGGCCTCGCCTGGCTGCAGGACTGGGCCGGCGTCCTGTTTGCCCCGGCCTCGGCGAACGGTGCGGCCGGCAACGCCTTCTGGTACTCGACGGCCGAGGGCGCGGGCCGCTACGGCTGGCTGGGAACGATCTACACGAAGCTCGCCACGTTCGCCCAGACGGCCGGGGGCAACGGCAGCACGTATCTGTCAGGCGCGCAGGCCAGCCAGGTCCTGGCCGCTGCCGGCGTGCCTGCCGTGCCCTAGGTGTGATTCACGAATAGGTTCTTGACGAGGGAGAGCCTCCCAGTGCTCGGTGTGGGTATCCAGCTCACATCGAACGGGAGGCTCTCGTGGCACATCGTAGGGCCAAGCTGACGGTGCTCGGCCGGCGTCTGACGGAGCGCCCGAAGGTCGACGCCTAGCGCCGCCGCTGGCCGGGGACCGTCCCGGTCGCGGCGACCGTTGCGCCGTCGCCTGGTTCGGCCGCCGCCGGCGGCGCCTCGTCGACCGGAATGGCCGCTCCTGTATCGAAGGCGTCCGCCTCTGACGCATCCGCAGGCCCGGCGGAGGCCTCGATCAGGGCCATGATCTGTTCGACCTCGGCGCCGGCGAGGCCGCGGAACTCGAGGGTCGCCGGTTGCCCGTTGAGGAGCTGCCCGCTGACTGCGAGGCTGTCGCCGATCCCTGCGGCCCCGAGGCTGCCGGCGACGAGCGTGAGCGCGACCTGACTCGGCGTCGCGTTGAGCGGGCCCATCACCCGCAGGCCATCGGCGGCGTAGGCGAGCAGGTAGCGGTCGCCGATCGAGAGGCGGCCGGTACCGCCGGCGAAGACGGCGCTGGCGACCGGCGAGACGGCCTCGGCCTCGACCGCGCTGACGGGCGTGGTCGCGGTGGCGCCGACCGCGCGCGACGCTGTGCGGCCGGCCGGCGGCGCGGGATCGAGGCTGCTGGAGGCGCTCCGCGCGGTCCGCAAGCCGGCCAGGCCCTCCGACCCTCGCTGCGGCGCCTCGGGCTGCGCGTCCGGGCCGCTGGGTGCGGCGGGGACGGCCGCCCCGCAGGCCGGGCAGCGGCTGGCGACGACCGAGACCAGCGTGCCGCAGGTCGGGCAGGCCCGCGCGAGCGAGCGGCCGTAGGCAGCTTCCCAGGCGCCGGGCGCCAGGCCGACGGCGAGCAGGGCGAACGGGCCGGCGACGGCGCCGACGACGAACCAGGCGCTGGGCGAACGGCCCTTCTGCGTCGCGATCCAGGCGCTCAGCGGACCGCAGACGACGAGGTCGAGGATGAGGACGACGGCGAGGTAGGCAGCGGGCACGGCGCTCCCCCTGACGGTGGGCAGGAAGCATACCCCAGGGTGCGGGGAGGCTCAGCCGGCGGCGCGGACCGCGATCTCGAAGGGACCCACGAGCCGCTCGACGGCGAACAACCGGCCGTCGACGCGGCCCTCGAGCGTCGCGCGCCGCGGTGCGCGGGCGAGCTCGAGCCGGTCGAGCATCGTCTGGAAGTCGGCCAGGCGCGGGACGTGGTCGCAGCTCGTGGCAGCATCCTCGGCCGAGTCTTCGAGATCGGTCGCGCCCGCCGCTTCCTCGGCAGCGGTCTCGTCGGCGGCCGCCTCGTCGGTGGCCGTCTCATCCCCGCGCTCGACGACCTGCTCGAGGTGCAGGGTGTCCTCGGCCAGCACCACGCCGGCCGGGTCGAGGAGCCTGACGGACGCGCGGACCGCGAATCGCACGGGTCCCGGTCCTTCGGCCAGGAGGTCGGGCGCGGCCACCCCGACGACGTACTCGAGCGCCGCGACGATCGCGCCGAGCGCGGCGTCCCGGCACTCGGGACAGCCGTCGAATGCGCGTGAACCGCCCTCCTCGACCCCTCCGGAGCGGGCAGGCCGCCTCACGAGGCCGAGGCTACCACAGCGTCCTGGCCCCGACGACCACGAACACCACGGCCTGAGCCTCGCCAGCGGCGAATCGACCAACCCGCCCCAGCTCGTGGTCCAGCCCGGCCCCTGAGCGAATCGGGCGCGATGGCCGTTGCGCGGGCGCACCGGAGCCGCTGACACTGAGCGGTCGGCGAGCCCCCCGACCCGAGCCGGTCGGGCGGGTGGCGCGCGGAGGCGTGGGGGGTGCCACGATGCGGACCTCGGCGCGAGGTGCGTCCCGTTCCCGGCTGCCCGCGGGCCCGGTCGCCCGGGCGGTGGGCCGCCAGGTCGTCGGCCTGCTCGTGGCGTCGCTCGCGGCCGTTCTGCCGCCGGCGACGTCGCCTGCCGCCGCCGCGACGAGCTGGGGCTGGTACCGGGCCGACCTGCACGTCCACTCGGCGCTGAGCGCGGACGCCCTGCCCGACCTGGGCATCGTCAGCCGCAACGCGAAGGCGGCCGGCTACCAGGCCGTCTTCGTGACCGACCACGGCCTGGGCAGCAGCTTCGAGATCAACCACCTGACGGCGAACCACATGGTCCTCGAGGACGACCTGACGCGCTGGGCGACCTCGCGCGCCGGCTCCACCTCGAGCTCGACCAACACCTTCGCCAGTTCGCCCGTCCACAGCGGCACGAAGTCGCTGCACCTGGCGGCGACCTCGGGCACGGCCGGTGAGACGGCTGTCTGGACCAAGCGCGGGCCGAACCTGCGCAACGGCGACGCGATGGTCCGCTTCTCGATCTATCCGGTCCGTCTCGACGCCGGCTCCGGGCTATACGTCTCGGCGGCCCTCGGCGGCGACCGGACCGTCGCGAGCCCGGTCGGCTACACGACGACGGCGGGCGTCGTGACGCCCGGCCTCTCGAAGGTCTTCAGCTGGTACTTCGGGGCGCCGCCGCCGAGCTCGTTCTACGGCTCCGCCCAGCTCGTGACGCGCTCCCTGGCGGGCAGCTGCGACAAGGCCTTCCAGACGGGGACCTGGATCACCTGCACGATCGACCTGAACGCGGCCCTCGGCGCGCTCTCGGCCGCGGACCAGCCGCTCCCCGACGACGCCTGGCAGGACCTCAAGATGGCCGCCGTCGGCGTGGGCGGGACGGCCGATGCGTACTTCGACAGCTACTCGGTCGACGCCTCGGCCCCGCGTGACCCCGGCGAGGAGTTCGTCCACCGCGACACGTTCCTGGGCCAGACCGGGACGGGGACGTGGGACGTGCCCGGCTCCTTCAGGCTCTTCCCCTCGATCGAGCTCGGCATCGCCGAGCACAGCCAGCGCTTCGACTTCGGCATCTCCGACCCGGCCCAGTTCGTCCAGTGGTGGAACGGTGTCGACGGCATCGTCCCCACCCAGCAGACCGGCTACCCGGCCCAGCTCAACCATCCCGACGTGCCGGGCGGCGTGACGCGCCAGGAGGCGGTCGACAACGACGCCTACGGGGCGGACCTGGTGGAGGTCCGCCAGGTACCGATGATCGCCACCTGGGACGACCTGCTCGTCAAGGGCGTCCAGGTCATCGGGACGTGGGGGACCGACAACCACAGCGCGAGCTGGGGGTCGGGCAGCCAGGCCACGTTCATCTCGGCGCCGGCCCTCGAGTTCGACGCCCTCCAGCGCTCCCTGTTCGAGGGTCGCCTCTTCCTGGGCAACGTCGGCGCGGCCTGGCGGCTCGGCTTCAACCTCGCCGCGGGTTCGAGCGCGCCGTACCCTGCGCGCTACCCGGTCTACGTCGCCGGCGGGGCCATGAGCGCGACGGTCCACCTGGCCATCGGGCCGAGCATCCCGAGCGGGGCGACGGTCGCCTGGATCGTGAACGGGGCGACCGTGGCCAGCGAGGCTGCCGGGACGTCGTACGAGCGGACGCGCACTGTCAGCCTCTCGGGGACGACCTACGTCCGGGCGGAGCTCCGCTCGAGCAGCGGCTCGCCGCTCGGGATGAGCGAGCCGATCTTCTTCGTCCCGCTCAGCGGCCTGCCGAGCGGGATGAGCGCCCACCTCGACGCGGTCACGACGGCGAGCGGGCACGACTACACGAAGCTGGTGACCAAGGGCATCACGGTCGCGTCGTGGGATGCGACGGCCCAGGCGCTCGACCTCGGCCTGACGGATCCCTCCGGGGCGCTCGTCGAGCTCGAGGCGGCGACCGCCGGCCGGACCCCATCCGGCGTCTCGGTCGCGGGCGTCACGGTCGCCCCATCCGCCTCGCGGGCGGACTTCGACGCGGCGACGGGCTCGACCTGGTTCCACGACGCGAGCGCGGGCATCCTCCATGTCAAGGCGGTCCAGGGCAGCGGCACGACCCCCGTCGTCCTCCGCTTCGGAGGCACGCCGCCACCGTCCGACACGACCCCGCCAAGCGTCCCGACGGGCCTCGCCGCCACGCCGGTGAGCGCCAGCCGGATCGACCTCGCCTGGACGGCCTCGAGTGACCCCGATTCGGCGGTCGCGGGGTACGGCGTCTACCGCGACGGCACGCTCGTGGCGACGGTCGCGACCGCCGCCTACCGCGACACCGGGCTCGCCGCGAGCTCGACCCACAGCTACGCCGTCGACGCGGTCGACCCGGCCGGCAACCGCTCGGCGCGCTCGCCGGCGGTCGGGGCGACGACGCTCGCGGGGGGCGGCGGCACGACGACGACGACCTTCAGCCCGGTCGCCGACGCGTACGTCCAGGCGGCCTACCCGACGACCAACTACGGGGCGCGCAGCGCTCTCCGGGTCGACGGCTCGCCCGTCGTCCGCAGCTACCTGCGCTTCAGCCTGGCCGGCCTCTCGGGGACGGTCACCAAGGCGACGCTGCGGGTCTACGCCAACTCCGCCCAGTCGAGCGGCTACGACGCCTGGGGCGTCGTGGACACGAGCTGGGGCGAGGCGACGATCACCTACGCCACCGCCCCACCGCTCGCGGCGGCGAAGACCGGTTCCTCGGGCCCGGTGAGCGCGGGCAGCTGGACGAGCGTCGACGTGACGGCGCTCGTCGCCGGGGCCGGGGCGCTCAGCCTCGGGCTCACGACGTCGAGCAGCACGGCCCTGAGCCTCGCCAGCCGCGAGTCGGCCGACCGGCCCCAGCTGATCGTGGAGACGACGCCCTGACGGAGGCCGGCGCTCACGGTCCCGTCGGGGGCGCGTCCACGTCCAGCGGCACGGGCTCGGCCGGGACGCCGTAGGCCCACGTCCGGAGCTGGTACACGCCGGGCGCGAGGCGGCCGGCGACCGGCAGGGCGGTCGCGCCGACTGCGAGCGGCCAGCGCGTCGTGCCCGGGGGAACCGCGACGGCGTACGCGTCGGGCCGGCCGCCGGCCGGCGAGTCGGAGCCTTCCTGGGGTCCCGCGTCGTCGGCCGTCGCCGACCAGACCTCGGTCAGGCGGCCGTCGGCGCCGCGCCGGGACAGGACGGCCCGGAAGGCCGGCCCGCGGTAGCCGAGCACGACCGGGAGCGGGTAGGCGTTCGCGACGTCGAGGCTGATCTCGAGCGACGCTGCCCGGACCCGGTCGCCCCCGACGACGAGGTCGACGCCCGCCGGTCCGCCGGCGTCCGAGGGGGTGACGACGGGCGTGACCCGGACGAAGGCGCCCCCGATGACGTTCGGGATGGCCCAGCCGGGCAGCAGGACCAGGGCGGCGAGGACGGCCGCGACGAGCAGGACGCGCCGGCGGCTCATGCCACGGGCCGGCGCCGGAGGGCGGTCCCGAGCACGGCCACGGCCACCAGGATCGCCAGCCCGACGACGACGGCCGGGAGAGCATCCGGGCCCGCGGGCCGGCTGGCGGTCGCGGCGGGAGCGGCCGCCGGGCTGGCGGTCGGCGTCGGGCGGACCGTGGCGAGCGGCGCGATGGAGGGCGCGGCCGTCCCCCGCAGGGCGGCGATGAGCTGCGCGGTGAGCCGGAGGTACGTGTCGCCCAGGTCGCGGCTCGGCTCGATGAACGAGTTCTCGGTGAACTCGTTCCAGCTGATGATGCCGACCGCGTCCGGCGAGGCGGCCGCGGCCGCGCCCCAGGCCTCGCGGTAGGTGGCGCCGTCGCGGCGGTCGACGACGCTCGTTCCGCCGATGAGCCGGGCGTCGAAGCCTGGCGCCACCGGTGCGATCCAGATGCCGCCATGCGCGTGGATCGCGTCGCCCAGGCGGCGCAGCCGTTCGTGGTAGCCGGGCGTCAGGAGCGGGTCCCCGGACGACCAGTAGTAGGCGTCGCCGTCGAGCAGGTCCGCCCGCGCCTCGTACTGCTGCGCGTCGCGTTCCGAGCCCAGGAGGGCCAGGCGGTCGGGGCTGCCGACGGCGCTCCGGACGCTGGCGATGTCCGCGTCCTTGAACTTCCAGGTGCCCGACCAGACGGCCGAGGGACGCCCGAACGGCTGGAACACCGGGTCGCCGGCGTAGGTCTGCTGGAACCAGAGCAGGTCGGAGCGGACCTGCGCGACGGGGATGGGGTTGCGGTTCACGTCGAGGCCCTGGTAGAGGAGCAGCAGCTTGAGCCCCTGCCGGCGGGCCTCGTCGACGAGGGCCGCCAGGGCAGCGTCGAGGGTCGGCGTGTGCTTCCAGCTGACGATGAAGCCGTCGATGCCGGCCTGCTTCGCCCAGGCGACGTGCTGGCGGATGACGGCCGGGTCGTGGCTGTCGTAGGGGCCGAGCGCGGGAAGGTCGCGTTTGGCGCGGTCCCAGCTGCTCGGCTGGAACCAGATGTAGTAGTAGGCCAGGACGAGCGGCCGGGCGGCGGGCGCGGCCGACCCCGCGAAGGCTGGCGAGGCCGACACGGCTGGCGAGGCCGACGTGCCGGACGCGTCAGATGCGGGCGAGGGCGAGGCCGCCGCGAGCGGGCCCGCGACCAGGGCGCCGAGCAGCGCGGCTGCCAGCGCGGCCGCGGCCAGGGGTCCGGACGGGCGGCGGTGACGCGGGACGGCCACGGTCAGGGCGCGCTGGAGGCCGGAGCCGGGCTCGCGGGGGCGGGTGTCGGGAGGGCGATGCCCTGGTCGGCGGCGAACGAGCGGACGCTGCCATCCACGTCGCCCCGCCGGTCGAGCGCGCCGAGGATGGAGTGGATGCTGCTCCGGAAGGCGGTCGGGTCCGAGTACGACGTGCGGAGGGTCGCCGCGACCGTCTGGTCGATCGAGCCGTAGAACGAGGCCAGCGAGAGGCGGAGGCTGTCGGCTCGGCTCCAGGCCTTCAGCAGGTCGACCGCGGCGAGGAGCTGCGTCGTGTCGGAACCGATGGCCCGCAGGCGCGCGGACAGGCCGTTGAGGTCGCCCGACGACGTGCGCAGCGCGTCGGCCATCGCCCGTGTGTCGGTGTCGAGGCGGCCGTCGAGGAGGACGATCTGCTCGATCGCGCTCGCGCCGTCCGCCGGGACCACGGCCTGGCTGGCGTTCGGGCCGCTCGGCTGGCTCGCCGGCGCGACGCTCGGCAGGCCGCCAGCGCCGACGTTCGCCTCCGTGCCGCCCGGCAGGCCGGCGCCGAGCAGGAGCAGGCCGGCGACGGCCAGGACGAGCAGCCCGACGCCCCCGGCGATGGCCAGCATCGTCCGCTCGTCGCGGGGGCGGAGCCCCGCCGGGGGAGCCTGCCCGTCGGCCCGGACTCGCGGCGCGACGGCCGGCCCGAGGGCCGCGGTGGCGGGCCGGGCGTTGAGCAGCGCGTCGAGGTCGCGCTGGAGGACGCGGACGCCGCCCGCCACGCGCTGGCCGCTCGATGCCACGGCGCCCGGCGTCGCCCCCAGGCGGCGGCCGCTGGCCCGCAGCAGTGCCGCCGTGAAGCGTCGCCGCCCGACGGCGAACAGGACGAGGACGATCAGGAGCAGGACGCCGCCGACGAAAGCGATGTCGAAGTAGGTGAGGACGCGGACGCTCGCCTCCTGCGGCCGCGACAGGGCGACCGGCGTAGGCGGGGTGATGGCGCTGGCGTGGAGGCGGAGCTCGTATGTCCCGCGCGGCAGCGAATCGAAGGAGGCCATCCCATCCGGCCCGAGGCGGGTCTCGCGCACCTGGCCGTCGGGGTAGACGAGATCGAGGCGGCCCTGGACGGGCGAGCCGAAGATGGCGTCCTGGGTGTGGACGGTGAGCCCGTAGAGCAGGACCTGGATGGTCCACGTCCCGTCGAGCGTCGGCGTCCATGCCTGCTGGCCCTGGTTCACCACGTTCGTGCCGGCGATGGTCACCGAGGTGACCCGGTAGATCGTGGGCGACGCGACGAGGCCGGCCGCTCGGCGGACCGGCAGGGCCGCCTCCCACCAGACCGGCGCCCCGAACGAGGAGAGGGTGAAGCTCGTCCCCGCGGCGTTGGTGAAGTCGGCCGAGGTGACCAGTGCCGGGTCGACCGGCCGCCCGTCGAGGCCCACGAAACGGACCGAGCCGCGGTAGACGACCCGCAAGCCGAGGATGTAGTCGGCCTTGCCGGTCACCCGGATGCTCCGCGCGGCGGTGTAGACGTCGTCCTGCCAGCGCAGGAAGCTGACGCGGACGCCCGCATCCGCGGGCGTGTCGAGATGCGGCGCCAGCTGATACGTGCCGTAGGCCGGGATGGGGAACGCGGCGACGCCGTTCGCGTCGGTCTGGGTCGTGGACGAGCCGAGGTCGATGGCCAGCCCCTCCACCGCCGGGACCGTCGTCACGGTCACCGCCGCGGGGACGATCGTGAGCTGCTGCGAGGCGCTCGAGGGGCCGTAGGCCGCGGTCCCGTCGAAGGCCACGGTGAGGGTGAGCGTGGCAGCCTTCGGCAGCTCGACCTGCTTCAGGGTCAGCAGGAGGTGGCCGGCGGCGTCGCTCCGGCCGGAGTGGAGTGTCTTGCCGTCGACCGCCACGACGAGCCGGAGGTCCGGCACGGGCGCGCCGCCCGTCGTCGAGACGTGGATGTCGACCGGGACGTCCGTCCCCAGGACGGCCGTGTTCGGCGCGTTGAAGGTGACCTGCGTGGGGACGGCCGGCGCGCGCGCCGCGAGGGCCGGGCCGGCCAGGACCAGGAGCAGCCCCAGGACGGAGAGCAGGGCGAGGGACGCGAACCGGGCTCGGGCTGCCGGGCCCCGCCGGATGAGCGGCGTGGTCACGATCCACCTCCGGGGCGCCGTCGCAGCAGCAGGCGCGGTGCGAGGCGTGGCGAGTAGACGAGGAGCAGGCTGCCAACGATGGCGAGGCCCATGACGACGCCGTAGACCACCAGCAGTTCGATCCGGTGGCGGGACTCGATGGGCGGGACCGCCGGGTAGGCGGCCGGCGGGAAGCGGGGCGCGGCGCCGGGCCGATCCGTGCGGAGGGCGACGCCGATGCTGCTCGCGGCGGCGTCGCGCGCGGTCAGTGGATCGAGCCCCCAGTTGTTCTCGATGAACCGCAGGATCGAGCTGAAGTCGTAGGTCGTGTGGTCCACCCCGCCGCCGCGCGTGAAGGGCGAGACGAAGAGGGCCGGGACCCGGAAGCCGTAGCCGTCGGAGTCCACCTGCGGCGGGATCACATGGTCGTACCAGCCGCCCCAGTCGTCCCAGGTCAGCACGAACAGGCTGGAGGCCCAGGCCGGGCTGCGCATGAGCGAGGTGATGAGGGACGTCCCGAATGTCTGGCCGATGGTGATGTCGCCCGGCGGGTGCTCGCTGGCCCCGCTCGGGGCGATGAACGAGACCGCCGGCAGCTGGTTGGCGTCGAGGTCGGCGTAGTACTGCTGGAGGTCCACGATCCGCTGGTGGCGGGCCGGGTCGTCCAGGAAGCGGCCGAACGAGAGGAGCGGCGCCCAGACCAGCTGGGCCGCCTTGCTCGAGGCCGGCTCGCGGTTCCGGTACGTGATGGTCGGGTCGTAGTTCTGGACGTAGAACTTCCAGCTGACCCCGGCGTCCTGCAGCCGGTCGAAGATGGTCGGGAAGTCGTAGCCGCCGGCCGGCAGGACGCTCTGGTTCGGCCGCGCCGCCACCCAGAACATGTGGTTCGTCTCGCTCGAGCCCATGGCCGAGCTGAAGAAGTGGTCCGCCAGGACGTAGTCGCGGGCCAGGTTCCAGTAGTAGGGCAGGTCGCTGCCGTCGTAGTAGCCCATCGCCACGTTGCCGGGCAGGTTGCGGCTCGACTGGGCCTTGATGAAGCCGTCCATCCGGCCGTTGTCGTAGGCGCCCAGGGCGACGTCGTTGCCGTGACCGAGGTCCACCGTGCGATGCGCCTGGAGGTGGTATGGCGCGACACAGGGCTGGGCGCCGGCTGCGGGGTCGACCGGCAGACACGTCCCCGGCTTGAAGCCGTCGGCGCCGGGGAACGTGCCGAAGTAGTTGTCGAAGGTGTGGTTCTCCTGGAGCAGCACGACGACGTGCTGGATCGGCTGGCCCGTGGGCGTCGTGCCCAGGCTCGGTGCCGCCGAAGCGCCGGCCTGGGCGCGGGCTCCCGTCGGAGCGCCGGAGGCGGACGGTGCCGGACCGGACGAGGACGCGGCGGGCGAGGCCGGCGCCGAGGAGGGCGCGGGCGAGGCCGCGAGGACGGCGGGCCCGACGGCCGGGCCGAGGGCGAGCGCCGTCGCCGCGAGCAGCCCGGCCAGGGCGCGAGCGGCGGGGCGCGGGGTCGCCGTCATGGCCGGACCTCATAGATGCGGATGACGACCTGCTCGCTGGCAGCGCCCGAGGCGTCGCGGGTGAGGGCCCGCTGCTCGTAGACGAGGACGCCGTGGTACTTGGCGACGTACTTGCGGAGGGTCGCCAGGAAGAACGGCGAGCGCGCCGCGGACCAGACGTCCTCGGCGATGTACTGGACGCGCAGCAGCTGGATGGAGCGGTCGGGGTTGATGATCGGGTCGTAGGCCGGGTTGCGCCGCTGCGGGTTCGGGCTGACGCTCAGCCCCAGTGCGCGGCGCTGACCGTAGTACTCGACGATGTTGGCCATCGTCGGGCCGATGGTCATGAAGGTCGCGCCCTCGGGGACGTGGGCCCGGATCCAGAGCCCGGCCTCGCGGCCGCCCGGCAGGCCCCCCGTCCCGGCGAGCGAGCCGATCGTCGTCGTGGTCGAGACCGCCTGGGCCGACGGCACCGCGATCGTGGTCAGCACGAGCGCCACGAGGGCCAGCGAGGCGAGTGGGGCCATGACGGGTCGGGCCGCCAGCCAGTCGCCGACCGCGGCGCGGCGGCGGCCGAGCCAGATCAGCCAGGGCGCGTCGAGGGCCCGGGCGGCCAGGATGGCCACTGCGGGGGCGACCGGCAGGAGGTACTGGAAGCCCTTGACCGGCCAGATCTCGAAGAAGGCGACCGGCACGGCCAGCCAGGCCACGAGGAGGCGATCCTCCCAGCCCGCCCGCCGGACCGCGAGGACGAGGCCGACCAGCGCCGCGAGCACGACGAGCGGGCCGACCACGCCGGGCAGGATGTCGGCGTAGAAGGTCCACGGGTGGTTCGGCTGCCGCAGCAGCTGCCAGACCAGGAACTGGCGGGCGGTGTCGCTGCCTCCGCCGATGACGATGGCCGCCGGATAGGGCGAGATGGCCACGAGGTACAGGAGCGCCGAGACGGCCAGCCGGACCGGACCAAGGCGCAGCCGCGGGGTGAGCAGGGCGAAGGCCCCCGCGGCGGGGATGACCAGGACGCCCGTCTCCTTGGCCAGGAAGGTGAGGCCGCCGGCGAAGGCGGTCGCATACAGCCAGCGGGCCTCGCTCGTCCGCGTGTAGCGCGCGAGGCACCAGATCGTCAGCAGGAAGAACGTCGTCATCGGCCCGTCGAGCAGGATCTGGCGCGAGACCGCGACGTGATACGGCATGACCGCCAGCAGGACGGCGGCGATGAGGCCGACCCTGCGCGAGAACAGATCGGCCCCCAGCCGGTAGGTGAGGCCGATGGCGGCCAGGCCGAAGGCGACGGCGAGGAGGCGGGCGGCGACGTCCGAGACGCCGAAGCGGAACAGCAGCGAGAGCAGGAACTGGACGCCCAGCGGGTGGGCCCGGAAGATCGCGAACAGGTCGCTGTAGCCGGGCTGCGCCGCCAGGGCGGCGGCCTGGCCGGAGTAGACCGCCTCGTCGCTGTTGAGGCCGACGGCGTCGATCGCCCACAGCCGCACCCCCGCCCCGACCAGGAAGGTCAGGGCGAGGGCGATGGTCGCGAGGCGCCGGCTGGCCGCTTCGAGATCACGCTCCGCGGGGAGCGCGAGGGACGCCGTGGTCATGCCGGGATCAGGTCGTCGCGTCGCCGAGCGGGACCTCGATGGGAAGCTCGATCGAGACCTGCGCCGGGACGTCGGGGACGATGGGGATGGCGACCGGCTCCCGCTCGTCGAC
>DASVYJ010000110.1:0-4981 GCA_036392215.1 Candidatus Limnocylindrales bacterium
GTACCAGAACGGGGTCAGCAGCGGGTGCAGGCCGGGCGCCTCGGCGGCGTCGATGACGAGGACGCGGCCGCCGTTCTCCTCGAGCGTCGCGATGGACCGCTGGACGAGGAGCCGTGACTCGTCGGTGCCGAGCAGGGCCACGGCGTCGACGCGCTGCCGCTCCAGGGCCTCCACCGGCCCGTGGCGCAGCTCGCTCGCCTCGACGATCGAGCCGTTGACCCGGATGTTCTCCATGAAGACGGTGAGGGCGAACTTGTAGCCGACCCCGTAGTTCGGGCCGCTGGCCAGGACGTACAGCAGGTCGGAGCTCAGGAAGCGGTGCGCCCACGCCTCGCTCGGCCGTTCGAAGTCGCGGTACGCGCGCCCCAGGATCGCCGGCAGCTCGTCGAGCTGGGCCAGGGCGGCCTCGACCTCGCCGCGCTTGGGCCCCTCGGTCTGCCGGGCGAGCTCCAGGGCGAACAGGGTGACGGCCGCCAGCGGCAGGATGTAGAGGGCCGGCGAGTCGTAGTCGAGGACTTCCGAGGCCTCGCTGGCCATCGGGCTCGGGCGCCGCTTGACGATGGCGACGGTATGGGCGCCGCGGCCGTTGGCGTGCCGGAGCGCGGCGAGGGTGTCCTCGGTCGCGCCGGAGTAGGAGGCCAGGAAGACGAGGGCGCGGCCACCGAGGCGCGGCGGGCTCCGCCAGACCAGGTCGTAGCTCGGCAGGACGTCGGCGGGCACGGTCGTCAGCCGGTCGAGGAGGTACTTGCCCGTGAACATGTTCGACCACGAGCCGCCGCTGCCCACGAAGTAGACATGGTCGAACTCCCCGGCGGCGGTCCGCCGGGCCAGCTGACGGATGCGCTCGCCGTGCTCGGCGAGGAAGCGAGGCAGGTCCGCCTCGAGCTTCGGCGCCGTGAAGAGCTCGCTCTCCCGGGCCGCGTCCACCAGCGCGCTCAGGTCCGCCATGCCTCGGGACTCCTCCACTCCCTCGTGCCCCTCTATCTGGTTGTGAGAACGCTCTCAGCTGGGGCGTGAGAACGTTCTCACCCCCGCAGCGCCCCTGTCAATAGGGAAGATTCGCGCGCTTTCGCGACCCCTTGTGAGGCCCCCGTCACCTCCGGTCCCGGACCGGTCACGTCCGGCACGGCCGGCGTGGCGTATCCCATGGAAGCGCGTGGCCACCGGAGCGAACCCGGCCGGCGCGCTCCCTCGGGTACGTGGCATGCTCGACGCGGACTACCGCCAGCGCCTGCTCGGCCGCCTCTCCGCCGCGGTGGAACGCCGCGCTCGAGCAGGGGCCGGGTCCCCGGAGCCGGCCGACGCGCAGGCGGAGATCGAGGCGCTGCAGCGCGTCCTGTGGGCCGACGAGCAGGCGAGGGAGGGAGCGATGGACGCACCGGGCCAGGGGCGCGAGCGATCCTCCGAACGCGAGCAGCTCCAGGGCCGGCTGCGGCTGCAGCTCGAGCGGCTCGAGTCGGCCGTGCCCGGCAGCCCGGAGTGGGACGCTGCCAAGACCGCCGTCGAGGAGCTCCAGGAGCGGTTGGCCGCGACGGATCCAGTCACCGAGCCGGGCGACGAGCCCGAGGCGCACTGAGGCGAGGCCCTCGCGCGCGCCCGCCCGGGCCGTCGTCCGGCATCTGATCGCCTGCGGCGCCCCCGCTGCCCCAACGTCCTGCATGCGATGCCGACAAGCGACGCGTCCGCGATCCTGCGACCGCCAGCCGCCCCAGCCGTTTGGATGGCGCGCACGACGCACGACAGCGACGAGTCCCTCGTCGATCCTCTGCGTGCGATACCGGATGACGCTCCTCACCGCCGGAGCCCGCGGCGATCGCGTCGCGAATGAGCATCTGGTGCACACCGCCGAGGGCGTGCGCGGCGAGGTGGCGCGAACGGCGGCCGAGGCCACCGGAGCGGCCACGCGCACCCGAACGCCCGCGCGCTGCCCTCGCGGCGACCGGGCGGGCCCGGACGCGAACGCGACGAGTCGGCCCGTCGACTCGTCGGCGGGCAGCGACCCCTACTCGGCGAGCCGGAACGGCGGGTACGGTGCCGGGATCAGCAGCAGCCAGGCCGTGACGCGGAACTGCCAGCGCATGTAGCCGCCGATCAGCTCGTAGCCGAGCTGCGGGAAGCGGCCGAACAGCAGGATCGGCACCCACAGCCAGAACCCGACGAACCCGACGAGCATCCCGACCGCCCACAGGACGATCGCGTGGGGGATGGCCAGGAACACGCGCGCGAGCATGCCCAGGAGCGGGATCCCCCACAGCCGGTCGATCGTGAGGCTGCGGTCGAAGTCGACCTCGACCGGATAGCCGGGCAGACTGCTGAAGGGCGGGTAGGGGGCGACCATCATCAGCTGGTAGGCGGTCACCCGGAGCGACCAGCGGTAGTAGCCGCCGACGATGCGGTAGCCCCACTCGGGGTAGCGGCCGGTCGCCAGGACCGGGACCCAGACGATGAGCAGGGTCAGGCCGACGAGCATCGAGTACAGCCACAGCACGAAGTAGTGCGGCAGCAGCAGCAGGGCCCGGACGGCGATGCCGAGGATGGGGATGCCCCAGAGGCGGCTGACGGGCTGGTCGCGGTCGAAGCGCAGGTTGGTGGGATACGTCGGGCTGCTGGCTGTCATCGGTCGGGTCCCTCGCGGACGGTGGTCGTGAGAGTGCCAGGCCGGGTGGGCGCCGATCCGGACGGGACGCGGGGCTGTCGCCGACTCTAGCGGCCCGCGGCGCCCGCCGTGCGACCGTGACGCGACGGCGCCGGCTCGACCGGCAGGCCCGCCGCGGCCCACGCCCCGAACCCACCCACCAGGTCGGTCGCCCGCGGGAAGCCGAGGTCGAGGAGGGTGGCAGCGGCCAGGCTCGACGAGTAGCCGTCGGCGCAGACGAGCACGACCTGTCGCGAGCGGTCCGCGAGGCGGGAGTCGGCGTAGCCAGAGGTCTCGTCCAGCCGCCAGAAGAGGACCGAGAGGGGGACGTGGACGGAGCCCGGGATCACCCCGGTCGCCCGGCGCAGCTCGGCGCAGCGGGTGTCGACCACGAGCGCCCCGTCGCGCTGCGCCGCGGCCGCGGCCGCCGGCTCGAGCCGCTCGAGCCTCGCCCGGGCAGCCTCGAGCAGGTTTCCGACGGTCTGTCGCCCGGCCGTCTGTCGCCCGGTCGTTTTCGCCGTCGTCGCCGTGGTCGTCATGGTCGCCTCCCCGCGGGCCGCTTTGGGGTCAGGCCCGCCGCATCGTCACGACGAACAGGCGGCGTGGCAGCCGCCCCTCCTCGTGCTCGCTGACCTCCAGCAGCTCCCACCCCTCGGCGAGCCGCTCCACGAGCGCCAGGTCGAAGAAGTGGACCACGAAGCCGCCCATCTCGAAGCGCTCGTCGCCGTGCTCGATGCCGGCCCGGTAGTGGGCGTCCGACGTGTTGCGGACGGTGTAGACGAGCAGGCCGCCAGGCCGCAGGACGCGGCCGACCTCGGCCGCCAGGCGCTCGATCTCCGGCGTCGTGAGGGCCATGCAGAAGAGCATGTGGGCGTAGGCGGCATCGAACGCCGCGTCGGGGAAGGGGAGTCGCTCGCGGACGTCCGCGACCACGGCCTCGACGGAGCCGGCTGCGGCACCCGCGTCCGCCTTCGCGCGGATCTGCTCGAGGCCCGGCGCGGCGAAGTCGAGGGCGGTGACCCGCAGCCCGGCCGCGACGAAGAGCAGCGTGTCGCGGCCCTGGCCCGGGCCGAGCTCCAGGATGTCGCGCGCGCCGGCGGCGAGGAAGCGCTGGAGCGCGGCGCGACCCGGCTCGCTCGGCTCGGCGCCCAGGAAGTCCGGCCGCGCCTCGAAGGTCCGCGTCCACTGCGCCAGCTGCGGGTCGGAGCCGGCCCCCACCATGGCCGGCGATGCTAGCCAGGCCGGACCGCGACCGCAAGCCCCGGCGCGGCAGGCGGGCGCGCGCCGGGTCCCAGCCGCGACGCGCAGGGTCAGCGGGCCTCGGGCCGCTCGGGGTCCGTCACGTCCGCGACCGTCGCCCCGAGCGAGGCGATGAGGTCAGTCGGACTCAGGTGGACGTTGACGCCGCGCGCCCCGCCCCCGATCGCGACCCGCTCGGCGCCGAGGATCGACGCGTCGGCGATGACCGGCCAGGGGCGCGTCGCCCCGAACGGCGTGATCGCCCCGCGCTCGTAGCCCGTGACCCGCCGCGCCTCGTCGGCGTCCGGGAGCGAGAGCCGGCTGACGCCGAGCTGCGTCCGCAGCCGCGGCCAGTCGAACCGGCGGCCGCCCGGCACGAGCACGAAGACGTAGTCGTCCTCGCCGCGGCGGACCACGATCGTCCGGAGGAGCGTGCCGAGCTCGATGTCCTGCAGCTCCGCGCTCTCCGCGGCGTCGCGCGCCGGCCGCGTGCGGACGACCTGGTAGGGGATGCCCGCCTCGACGAGGGCGTGGAGGGCGGGGGTCGGCTCGTCCATCCGCGCACCCTAGCAGGGCCGCGCGAGGCTGCCGCCCTCGACGGGTCGGCGGGACGTCGGCCGAGGCCGCCGTCCCGCCCGCCGCACCGCCGGCGTCGACCCGACGTCAGCGCTCGGCGAGTTCCTGCTGGATCTCGTCCTGGTTGATCTGGGCATCGCACTCGATGCAGATCGGCGGCGTCCCGGCGCGTGTCGATCTGGAGGTCGCCGCGGCACCAGGTCGCGCTGGTCCCCTCGAGGGTACGGCTCCACGCCGAGCCCGGTCGGTGGGGCCGGACTGCCACCGGCGGGGCGCCGACCCCGCCCCGGCGCCCCGCGCGCGGAACCAGCGTCCCGGCCGCATCGGTCAGGCCTGGTGCCGGAGCGCGGCTCCGGCCGTCGTCCGCGCCCGCCGCAGGTACGAGCTCTCCGTCCAGGCCTCCTTGCGCGCCAGCTCCGCCATCGGGGCGGCGAACCGCCGCTCCTGCCCTTCCAGCTCGGCGACGATCGCCCGCAGCTCCGCGTCGTCGCCCGCGTACCGCGCGATCCGCGCCGCCACGGCCCGCAGCCG
>DASVYJ010000111.1:0-4808 GCA_036392215.1 Candidatus Limnocylindrales bacterium
GCCCGGCTCGAGCACGAGAAGGGCCACCCGACGCTGCTCGATGCCTGGCCGACGGTCCTCCGCGCAGTGCCCGACGCGAGCCTTCTCGTCGTCGGCGAGGGCAGCCAGCGCGAGGCGCTCGAAGCGCAGGCCGAGGCGCTCGGCATCACCTCTCGGGTGGTCTTTACCGGCCGCCGCGACGACATGCCCGAGGTGACCGCCGCCCTCGACGTCGCCGTCCTGCCCTCGTATCGCGAGGCGCAGGGCCTGACGATCCTCGAGGCGATGGCCCTCGGCCGGCCCGTGGTTGCGTCCCAGGTCGGGGGCATTCCGGAGATGATCGAAGACGGCGCGACGGGCCTGCTCGTCCCGCCGCACGACGCCGACGCGCTCGCGGCCGCGATCATCCGGCTCCTGCTCGACCACCCGTACGCGGACACGCTCGCCCGCGCAGGCCACGACCTGGTCCACGAACGCTTCTGCATCGAGCTGATGGTCCGGGCCGTGGAGTCGCTCTACGACGCCGGCGTTCGGGCAGTCCGAGGCGCCGAGCTGGCCGCCGGATAGTCTCTGCCCATCGAGCCCTGCCCGGGCGTGAGAGGTAGCACGTGCGTGAGGAGGGGAACGCCGATTTGGGCGGGACCATTGGACCGCCGACTCCGAACGCGCGAGGGTCGTTCGCGAGCCTCCCGGCCGGTCTGGCCTGGCGGCTGCTGAACGTCTACCTGCCCCTCGGGTTCTTGGTCTTCTGGGGCCTCAACCTACTCGCCGGATTCGCCTTCGAGTCGGTAGGCGTGGATGCCCGCATCTACTACCGGGGCTCCGCTGCATGGCTCAGCGGCTCGACACCGTGGGCCGCAGCGACGTCGCTCCACGGGACGCTCTTCACCTACGCCGGCCTGCCGCCAACGACGATCGCCCTGGCACCGTTCACAGTCCTTCCCGAAGACGTCTTCGTGTGGTTCGTGGTCCTGTCCTCTGCCGCTGCGGCGGTCATCCTCATCCGTGCCTTGCGGCTTCCGCTCTCGTGGGTCGCGTATCCACCGTTGGCGTATGCCGTCATCGCCGGCAACCCCCAGGTCATGCTTGTCGCCCTGGTGGTTGCAGGAGGCCTGGTCGGCGGCGCACTGGCGCCGGTCCTCAAGGTCTACGCCTTCGCTCCGCTCGTCGGCGAGCGGCGCTGGCGGGCGATAGCCCTCGGCGCTGCCCTCTTCGCACTGTCTGTCGTGCTGGCTCCGGGGCTGTGGCTCTCCTTCTTCGCACAGGCAGGCACGATGACGGAATCGCTCCGCCGGGAGTCCGGCGCGGGCGGCTTGAGTGCGTGGGGGACGCCGTTGCTGATGGCCGCGACCGCTGTCGCCCTCGTGGCGCTCGCGAGGATCGACCTTGCGGCGGCTGGCTGGCTCGTCATACCGGCGTTGTGGCCGGCCACGCAGTACTACGCGCCGGTGATGAGTCTGCCCGTCGACCCCCTGCTCGCATCGGTCATGGCCATCCCGATCCCGGGAGCCGTGCCCGTCGCGACGGTGGGATACGCGGCGATTCGCGTCTATCGGCATGTCCACGGAGCGAGGGCGCGAGCCCCCGAGGCGGAGCGACCTTCGTCCGAATGAACGATCGCATTGCCGGCGACCCTTACCGGTTGGTTCGACGGTCGGGCAGCGGCAGCAGCTGGGCGAGCCCCACGAGCATCGCGGCGCCGTTCACCCAGAGGTCCGGCAACGCCACTGTCGACGCGACGAGGACCAGGTAGCGGCGGTCCGTTCGTGCGGCAACGTAGGTGAGGCAACCTGCGATCGCGAGTCGATACGGGAGCGCCACAGGCAGCGCGCCGTAGGCGACGCTCGGATGGTCCGCGACGACGAGCCATTGCGTCCAGAGCTGCGGCGCCACGGCAAACGAGACGACGACGATCGCCAGGGTCGTCCCGAGGGCGATAGCCAGCTTCCGCCACTCCCTTCGAAAGGCGAACCAGAGGAGTCCGATCCCAGGGGTCACCTTTGTGAGCAGCACGAACGCCCATGCGGCCGGCCAGCGGAAGCCGAGCACGATCGCGAGCGCGAGGAGGGTGTGGATGTTGCCGACCTCCAGGTCGATCAGCACGGGGGGGAAGGCCAGCGCGAGGAGCGTCAGCGGCCCCGCCTGGAGGACGATCGCGACGATCAGGATCGCGGTCCACACGGCGCGGAAGGTCGTCCAGTCCAGCGCTCGCAGCGGGGCGATGAACTGCAGAAAGGCCGGGCTATAGAGGTACGGGAGCAGCGTGTGCTGACGGGCAGCGGCGTACGGGTCGGAAGCGCTGGCCATCCAGTACGACCAGGCGTCACCACTGTTCGGGATCCCGAAGACCACTGCCTGCCATACGAAGACGGCGGCGACGATGCCGGCAAGGGTCAGGCCGTCCGTCAGGGCGCGGCGTCTCGACTGCGAACGCCCGCCTGCTCGGGCCGAGGCGGCTACCACTCCGAACCGACCAGCATCCGGACGATCCTCCCATGGCGTCTGTCCCTCGGGAGGCTAGGATGCGTCGCGTGACGAGCAGAAGCGCCCTGGTTCGGATCGTTGTGCTGGTGCCGACTGGCGCGCTCGTGCTCCTGGCTGCGTGGAACCTCTCGCTCCTCGTGCCGCACGTCCTGGAGCAGAAGTACGCGCTCGGGGTGGACCTGCACCAGTACCTCGCGGCGACCCGCCGGTGGCTCGACGGACAAGGTTTCTACTACCCCCATCAGATCGCGGGCCCGTACCACATCGTAGGCGGCGACATCCTCTACCCGCCAGTGGTCCTTTGGCTGCTCGTGCCCTTTCTGGTGGTCCCCGAGGTCGTCTGGTGGCTGATCCCGCTCGGCATCGTCGCCTACGCGGTCTGGCGACTGCGCCCCGCGCCGTGGACCTGGCCGCTGCTCGCATTCGCCGTCTGGTATCCCCGCGACGAGGCGATGGTCCTCTTCGGCAATCCCGGGCTGTATGTCGGCGCGGCGATCGCGGGTGGCGTGCTGTGGGCGTGGCCCGCCGTGTTCGCCGTGTTCAAGCCCTCGCTGGCGCCCTTCGCGCTGATCGGTGTCCGCCACCGGTCCTGGTGGGTCGCCCTGGCCGGCTTCGTCCTGCTCTGCCTCCCGTTCGGCGGGCTCTGGCTCGATTTCGTCGCCGCGATCAGGAACTCCGACGGCACGATCTGGTACTCCGTGCCGGACCTGCCGTTCATGCTGATCCCGGTCGTGGCCTGGCTCGGCCGGACGCGACCGGCGCCGGTCGAGACGGCGGTACCCCTCGGGCTGGCGCCGATACTGTCTCCGAGTCTCCGGACGGCCCGCCCCTAGAGCCGAGCCGAGCTCCAGTAGCGCTCGGCCGCGGCGGCGGTGCCCGCAAGGCGGCCCAGACGGGCCGCGTGGCCGCGGACCGCCTCGGCCATCGCCCGCTCGCCGCCGAACAGCCGCTCGAGCTGGCTGCGGTACAGCCGCAGCCCGTCCACCTTGCGCTCCACGACGTCGGTGATGTCACCGTACTCGGGTACCAGCGTCACGCCCTCCGGCAGTCCGGCCAGCGCGCCCGGCGGCAGCTGCTCGAGCCGGTCGAACTCGTTCCACCAGGCGTACGGGAAGTCCTCGTAGAACACGACGCGCCCGGCCCACTCGGGCCCGGGCATCACCCAGCGACGATCCTCGGCGAGCAGCTCCATGCCGACCCGGCGCAGGAGCTGGTGATCGACGTGATCCCCGACGCCGAGGGGCAGGTACACCTTCTGCGGCTCGAGGCGGGCGATCTCCCGCCGCACGATCTCGAACGGGGCCCGGTCGTCCGGCCGCGGCTCGGCCAGGAGCTCGTCGTCGCCCTCGTAGCCGCGGAACACGGCGTCGGGCAGGTCCAGGAAGACGATCGAGGCCTCGGCGAAGTAGGCGTACCGCTCGTCCTCGAGCCGCCGCTCCGCCATCAGGTCGCCGGCAGCCGCGGCGTCGGTCAGGACGGTCGTCAGGACGGCGCCGTCGGTCGGCACGTCGTCGATGAGCGGCTGGCCGCCGAGGGGGCGGTTGTGGATGTCGGCCCGGCGGTACCACGACGCGCGCTGCCAGAAGCGCTTGGCCGAGACGTCGGCCTCCCCCTGGGTCGCATCGAGCCGGTCCGGGTCGGCCGCCCAGGGCGGCGTCTCGCCGGCGGGATCGAGGGGATAGTCGTTGGCGAGGTCGGCCCGATTGAACGATTCGCCCGACGGCCAGATGGCCTTGGTCCCGAAGCCGAGGGCCTCGCGCTGGTAGCTCGTCAGGTCCTCCGCGCCGCCGGTCCCCGAGAAGACGGTGAGGATCGTGACGTTCTGGCCGAGCTCGCGCAGGCTCGCGATGAGCCCGCCGCAGGAGAGCGCGACGTCGTCGGGGTGCGGGGCGACGAACACGTGGGCCATGGTCGGCCGAGTATAGCCGGCGCTCTCCGCCGCCCGACTCAGGAGGCGGCGGGCGAGACGACGGCCGACGGCGAGGCAGCCGGGCTGCCCGCGCTGCCCGAGGCTCCCGCCGAGGGCGAGGCCGATGCGGCCGGCACGATCGCCGGGGCGGAGGGCGACGGGCTCGCGCCGCCACCCGTCAGGAGGCCGCCGCCGCCGAGCAGGACGCCGTACAGCAGCACGCCGACGAGCGCTGCGGCCGCGATCGCGGCGTAGACCATCGAGATGCGGTCGTCGATGTGGACGGCGAGTTCCGAGGGGGTCGGGGCGGTCCTCGGGGCGCCGCGTCCCGGGAGGCCGCGGCCCCGCACCGCAGCGCCCCGTGCGCCGCGGCCACCGCGCGTCGCGCGTTCCGCAGCCGCCCTCCCGGCCGCGCCCGCCGCGCTCGTGCCCGCCG
>DASVYJ010000112.1:0-2444 GCA_036392215.1 Candidatus Limnocylindrales bacterium
GATCGGCCGGCCGTGATGCCCTCCGACGCACCACCGCTGATCAGCCCGAGGATCTCGGGCACTCCAAGCGGCGCTGGGAATCTGGTGTCCTCGGTGGACACAGTGAGGCCACCCGGCGACAGCGTCGACCAGTTCACCAACGGCGAGTTCGTTCCACGCTACAAGCGTGCCGGCCGGAACTCCGGGAAGTCGCGACGCTGCTCGACGCCGCTCCGATCCATCGGTCAGTAGGCGCGGGCGAAGAGGGCGCGGCGCTCCGACGGGGCCCCGTCGACGAGGCAGCGGCCGGCCTCGGCCGGCTCGTCGAAGGGGATGACCCGGATGGTCGCCCCGGTCTCGGCGTTGACCCGCGCCTCGCAGGCGGCGTCGCCGCACCAGGGGGCGAGGAGGAACCCGCCCTGCTCCTCGAGCGTCGCGCGGAACTCGTAGAGCGTCTCGACCCGGTGCGTGTTCGCCTCCTGGAAGCCGACCGCCCGCTCGAAGAGGGCTGCCTGGTAGTCCGCCAGCCGGCGCGGCAGCTCGTCGGGGAGCGCCGCGAGGGGCAGCGTCTCTTTGGCCCGGTCGACGCGCCGCACGAGGACCGCCTGGTCCGCGGCCGCGTCGCGCGGGCCGAGCTCCAGGCGGAACGGCACGCCCCGCAGCTCCCAGTGGTTGTACTTGAAGCCCGGCGTCTCGTCGCGCTCATCGACCCGCAGGCGGAGTGGCCCGGAGGCGGTCCGGACGCCGGCCAGCGAGGCGGCGACGCGCTCCACGGCCGCCATCACCGCGACCCGCTCCTCCTCGCGACGGAAGATCGGCACGATGACGACCTGGAGGGGCGCCACGTTCGGCGGCAGGACGAGCCCGGCGTCGTCGCCGTGGGCCATGATCGTCGCCCCGACCATCCGGGTCGAGAAGCCCCACGACGTGCCATACGGGTGGCGGCGGACATTGTCGCGGTCGAGGAACTCGATGCCCGCAGCGCGGGCGAAGTTCTGACCGAGCATGTGCGAGGTCCCGGCCTGGAGGGCCCGGCGGTCGCGCATCATCGCCTCGATCGCCCAGGTGTAGACGGCCCCCGGGAACGTCTCGGCCCGGCTCTTGACGCCCCGCACGACCGGGATCGCCAGCCAGTCCTGGGCCACCGCCCGATAGCAGTCGAGGCCGGTGGCGACCTCGTCGGCGGCCTCGTCCTCGGTGGCGTGGAAGGTGTGCGCCTCCTGCCACAGGAACTCGGCCGTCCGCAGGAAGAGCCGCGTCCGCAGCTCCCAGCGGACGACGTTGTTCCAGAGGTTCATGAGCAGCGGCAGGTCGCGGTACGACTGGATCCAGTCGCGCACGGACTCGGCGATGAGCGCCTCGGACGTCGGGCGGATGGCGAGCCACTCGGAGAGTGCCTCGCCGCCCGCGTGCGTCACCCACGCGACCTGCGGGTCGAAGCCCTCGACGTGCTCGGCTTCCTTCTCCAGCAAGGACCGCGGCACGAACAGGGGGAAGTAGACGTTGCTGTGGCCGGACGCCTTGATGTGGCGGTCCAGCTCGTCGCGCATCGACTCCCAGATGGCGTAGCCGTACGGCCGGATGATCATGCAGCCGCGGACCGGCGAGTAGTCCGCGAGCTCGGCCTTGCGGACCACGTCGTTGTACCAGCCTGCGAAGTCGTCCGACTGGCGGGCGATGCTGGTGACGAAACCGTCCTTCGGCACGGGCCCTCCCTCAGGCCGGCGTCCGCTCCCCCACCCCGGCGAGCCGGCCGTAGCGTCGCTCGACATAGCCGTCGAGCAGGCCGATGAACTCGTCGACCAGGCCGTCGCCCCGCAGCGTCGTGACGAGCCGCCCGTCGACGAAGACGGGCGCGACCGGCTCCTCGAACGTGCCCGGCAGGCTGATGCCGATGTCGGCGTGCTTCGACTCGCCCGGGCCGTTGACGACGCAGCCCATGACCGCCACCCGCAGGTCCTCGACCCCAGGATAGCGCTCCCGCCAGGCCGGCATCTGCTCGCGCAGGTAGCCCTGGATGCGCTGGGCCATCTCCTGGAAGAACGTCGACGTCGTCCGCCCGCAGCCCGGGCAGGCCGAGACCTGGGGCAGGAACGAGCGCAGCCCGAGCGACTGGAGGATCTGCTGGGCGACCTCGACCTCGCGCTCGCGCGGCGCTCCCGGCTCCGGCGTGAGCGAGACGCGGATGGTGTCGCCGATCCCCTCGTCGAGCAGGATGGCGAGCGCGGCCGTCGAGGCGACGATGCCCCGGTCGCCCATGCCCGCCTCGGTCAGGCCGAGGTGGAGCGGCAGGTCCGTCCGGGCCGCCAGGCGACGGTACACGTCGACGAGATCGCGGACGCCGGAGACCTTGGCCGACAGGACGATCCGGTCGTGGGCGAGACCGGTCGCCTCGGCGAGCTCGGCCGAGCGGAGGGCCGACTCGACCATCGCCTCGAGCATCACCTCCCGGGCGTCGCGCGGCT
>DASVYJ010000113.1:0-3678 GCA_036392215.1 Candidatus Limnocylindrales bacterium
GGTGGTCGGGGGGCTGGGACGAGATCTTCCCGACCGGCGACGTCGCCCGGCTGCACGGGGAGCCCTTGCCGTACATGGGGGAGCTGTGGTCGGTGCCCTGGACGGCGCACGAGGCACCGGCGGAGCCGGGGAACGCCGCGATCGTCGCCGTCGGCCTGGGGACCATCGCCCCGGCGCGCCTGGAGCGGACGATGGAGCTGCGCGGCGACGAGGCCGTCCTCCGGGTCCGCTACCGCCTCACGAACCTCGACGTCCGCCCGCTCGAGTTCCTGTGGGGCATCCACCCCTGCTTCGCGGTGACACCCGAGCACCGTCTTGAGGTCCCGGCGGGGCGGATGCTCGTCGGTGTCTCGTCCGGCCCGCGCCTCGGCGAGGTCGGGGCCAGCTACGACTGGCCGCGCCAGCCGGACGCGAGCGCCGCCGACAGGACGCGCGACGCCCGACGTGTCCTGCCCGCCTCGGCCGCCGTGTTCGGCGGGCACTGGGCCACGGAGCTGCGGGCCGGCTGGCTCGCTCTGCGCGATGAAGCGAGCGGTCGCGGCGTCGCCCTGGCCTTCCCGCGCGACGTCTTCCCGCAGGCGTGGCTGTGGCAGGTATACGGCGGCTGGCGGGGCCATCACCACGTCTGCCTCGAGCCGTGGACCGGCTACCCGATGCAGCTCGAGGAGGCGGCAGCGGCCGGCCGGGCCCGCTGCCTGGAGCCGGGTGCCTCGCTCGAGGCCGAGGTCGGGGTGATCCTGTTCGAGGGCCTCGCCGAGGTCCGCTCGGTGGACCGCGTCGGGGACGGCTATGCCGTCTCCTGACGGTGCCGTCCGGCTGCGCCTCCGGCCCCCGCTCTTCGAGATGGGCCTGAAGGGCTATCTCTACGGCGAGGCGGCCGTCCGACTGGCCGTCGAGGCGGACCGGGTCTGCGAGGAGACGGGGGTCGGCATCATCTTCGACCCGCAGGCGGTCGACATCGCCGCCGTCGCCCGGGCGACGAGCCGGATCCACGTCTTCGCCCAGCACATGGACCCCGTCGAGGTCGGGCGCGGGACGGGGGCGGTCCTGGCCGAGGCACTCCGCGAGGCCGGCGCCGTCGGGACGCTGCTGAACCACGCCGAGCGGCGGCTGACCCTCGCCGACATCGACCGGACGCTCCGGCGGGCGCGCGAGGTCGGCCTCGCGACGGTGGCCTGCTGTGACAGCCCCGAGGAGGCGGCCGCGCTCGCCCACCTTGGCCCCGACGTCGTCCTGGCCGAGCCGCCCGAGCTCATCGGCACGGGCGAGTCCGTGGGCCGCCGCATGCGCGGCTTCGTGGAGCGGACGATCGAGCTGGTCGGGGCTGTGGACGCGGACATCGTGGTCGCCTGCGGCGCCGGGGTCCGCACACCGGAGGACGTCGCGGAGATGGTGGCCCTCGGCGTCGGCGCGACCGGTTCGACGAGCGGCATCCTCCGCGCCCCCGACCCGGCCGCCCAACTCCGGGCGATGGTCCGCGCCATGGCCGAGGCCTGGGCCCGCCACCACCCCTCCGTCGCCGGTCCGGCCGCCGGCTAGCACCCGCCACAGCAGAGGGCAGGCATGGTCGTCTTCCATCGGACCGTCGAGGTCCGCAGCCACCTCCACAAGCCGATGTTCCACGACGTCACCGAGGCGGCCCGTGAAGCGCTCGCCGCGTCCGGCATCCGGGACGGGATCCTGACCGTCTACTCGCAGCACACGACCTGCTCCGTGATCATCCAGGAGGAGTCGCACGACACGCTCTACGACGGGACGAAGTTCCTTTTCCAGGACCTGCTCGACCGCCTGGAGCAGCTCGCGCCGACCTGTCGCCACGAGGGCCAGTACCTGCATCCGGGCCCGGAGCACATCGCCCACGCGACCAAGGACTTGGGCGAGGAGGCGGTCTGGAGCCTGAACACGGACGCGCACCTCCGCTCGGCGCTCGTCGGCCGGTCCGAGACGATCCCGATCGTCGATGGCCGCCTCGAGCTGGGCGAGTTCGGCCAGGTCTACTTCGTCGACTTCGACGGGGTCCGCGAGCGTCGGCGCACCGTCCACTTCCAGCTGCTCGGGGAGTGACGGCGGTGGCGGTCTGGCCGGCTGCGCGGGCTGCGGCGCGGCGGCGCGCGGCGGGCGCCTGACGTGCCCCACGTCGCGCCCGGCGAGGCGCTCGATCGGGCCTTCGTCGACCTGGCCGGCCTGGCCGACGATCTCGGTCCGTCACCCTGGCGCGCCTGCCTCGTCGGGACGCCCGGCCTGCGGGTCGTGCTGCTGCACTGGCCGGGCGGCCACGCCACGGTCCCCCACCTCCACCCCGGTGCGGAGGAGATCTTCCAGGTCCTCCGCGGCCGGGCGCGCTTCACCGTCGGCGACGAGGAACGGCTGGTGGGGCCGGGCGAGCTCGTGCTCGCCCCCCGAGGCGTGCGCCACGTGATCCGCGTGCCCGACGACGCCCCGGTCCTGCTGCTCGCCGCGGTCGCCCCGAACGAGGACCGGCCCGACGAGACGATCGAGCCCGCGTAGGCGGCGCCGATGGCCGCGACGGCCGCCCAGGCCAGTCTCGAGCTGCTCGACCGGGCCCGGGCGACGACCGGGGAGGGGCCGCTCTGGGACGCCGCCCGCGGCGTGCTCTGGTGGGTCGACATCCCGGCAGGGCTCGTCCACCGCTTCGATCCGCGGCGCGGGCCCGACGTCCCGCTCGACGTCGGGGCGGCGGTCGGGGCCGTCGCGCTCCGGCGGGACGGCACGCTCCTCGCCGCGCTCGCCGACAGCCTGGCGGTGCTCGACCCGGCCGATGGCAGGCTCGCGACCCTGCTCCCGTTCCTGCCCGCCGACCCGGCGCTCCGCTGCAACGACGGCAAGGTGGACCCGGCCGGCCGGTTCTGGATCGGCCGGCTCGACCGCGCCGAGGCGGCCGGCGCGGGCACGCTGCTGCGGGTCGGGGCCGACGGTTCGGTGACCACCTGCCTGGCCGGCCTGACCGTGCCCAACGGCCTCGACTGGAGCCCCGACGGCGGGACGATGTACTACGTCGACTCGGCCTGGGGCGAGGTCCGCCGCTACGACTTCGACCCGCTCCACGGCACGATGACCCGCGAGGCGTCCCTGGTCCGGTTCCCGGCCGATGGGGGCGTGCCCGACGGCCTGACCGTCGACGCCGAGGGCTGCCTGTGGGTCGCGTGGTGGGGCATGGGCCGGATCGAGCGTGTCTCGCCGGGCGGCGAGCACCTCGAGTCGATCGAGCTGCCCGTCTCGCAGGTCGCGAGCTGCGCCTTCGGCGGCGACGACCTCGACCAGCTCTACGTCACGACCGCCCGCGAGGGACTGACCGCCGAACGGCTGCGCGCCGAGCCTCTCGCGGGCGCCCTGTTCCGCTGCCGGCCCGGCGTCCGGGGCCGGCCACCCACCCTGTTCGCCGGCTAGACCGGCGCCGCCGACGCGGCCGCTGGGCCCGTCGCCACGCTCCACGGGCGGGCGCCGCGGGGCCTATCGACTCTGTACCGAGCGGGGGATGGCGGCGCGGGACTCGGCCGACCGAGAATGAGCCCAGCGCCCTGGCAGCGACGGGGAGAGTACGGCGTGGACGGCGGACAGTTCGAGATCGTCATCGTGCTCCCGTTCCTGCTGCTCGGCGTCGCCGTGGTCGCGGCCCTCTTCTGGGTCCCCGAGCCGGGAGCGCGGCGCGGGACGCAC
>DASVYJ010000114.1:0-7702 GCA_036392215.1 Candidatus Limnocylindrales bacterium
CGGCGTCCACGGAACCCAGGCCAGGGTGGACGAGGAAACGGAGCGCGGCCCACGCCCGGGCGAGGCGGCCGCCGGCGATGATCTCGAGCTCCACGAGGCGGGCGAGCTCGTCCCGGAGGCGGGTGATGCGGACCTTGGGCGCGCTGTCCTGGCCGCTCGGGTCGTACATCGCGTAGAGCAGCAGCCGGGGGTGGTGGCGGCCGCGCCGTCCGCCGGCGCGGGACGGTGCGGTCACGGCAGCTGCTCGAGGCACTGCTCGGTGCCGCCCCAGTCGAAACACCACGCCTGGCGTCGCGAGGCCCAGGCCGCGGCCTCCTGGGTGGCCCAGGCCGGCGGCTGGTCCGGCGCTCCCAGCACCCAGCGGACGCCGCGGCTGCGGTACAGGTCGCCCCCGTTCAGGTCCCACTCGGCGACGCTGAAGAGCGTCGTGGCCCGCGCCCGCATGAACACGACGGGCGCGATCTTGCCCTCCACGACGGCGCCAGCCGGGACCTCGGCGAGCGCCTGGTCCTGCAGGCCGGGCAGTGTCGCGCTGCCGCCGGCGGCCCAGCCGCCGTAGACGGCGAGGCCGGGCCCGGCGAGGACGAGCAGGGCGAGCGCTGCGGCCAGGCCCCGCAGCCGCCTCCTCGTGACGCGGTCCTCGACCGCTGCCCAGCCGAGCCCGGCGAGGATGGCCGCCGCCGGCACGAGTGGCACGAAGTAGCGGTTCGGGCGGTACGAGACGACCAGCAGGGCGACGCCGCCGACGAGGAGCCAGCCGAGCGCCGCCGCGAACAGCAGCCGCGACCCGGGGCCGAGCCGGCGCCAGGCCAGGCCCGCCGCGAGCGTGCCCGCGGCCGCGACCAGGAGGAGCGGCCCGGCGAGCGAGAGGACGCCGTCGCTGTCGTGGAGGAACCCGCCGATCTGGCGGAGGATCTCGCCGGGCCGCGTCGGCAGCGCCTCGGGCGGCCAGCTGCGGACGACGTGGGCGATCTCGTCCCGGTTCGGCAGCCAGCAGGCGACGACCCAGACCGCCCCGAGGAGGAGCATCGCCACCACGGCGCCGCCGAGCCAGCGCCGGACCGGCGGGGCCAGGCGCCAGCCGACGAGGGCGATCGCGACGAGCGCCCCGCCGACGGCGAGGGCGCTGTTCGGCTTCGTCCCGACGGCGAACGCCCAGGCGACGCCGGTGACGACGCCCCATCGCCCTGCCCGCTCGCCCGTCGCCCGCGGGACGGCCGCGACGCCCGCCGTCAGCCAGAGCGTCACCATCGGCTCCAGGAGGGCGAGTCGGCCGTAGTAGAGCAGCAGGGCGCAGCCTGCGACGCCCGCCGCGGCGAGCGTCCCGGCGAGCGTGCCGGCCTCGCGGCGGACAAGGAACCCGACGAGGACGGCCGCGCCGACGACGCTGGCGACGCTGACCAGGCGCGCCTGCAGGATGCCGACGCCGCCGACGGCGAGGACCGCGGCCTGGACCAGGCTGAACGGCAGGCTCAGGAGCTGGCGGCTCCAGTCGTCGGTGGCCCAGCGCCCGAACAGGACGAGGTTGCGGGCGTTGAGGACGTTCCAGGCTTCGTCGGTGAAGGGGCTCGAGCTGAACGTGACGTGCGGGAACGGGTCGAGGGCGAGCGTCGCCAGGAAGAGCCCGGCGAGGACCAGTCCGGGCAGCGCCGGGGCCAGCGGGGCGAGGCGGGTGACGGGCGACGTCGTTCGGCCTGGCATGTCCCTCGTGGCTGCGCCCCCGGTCCCCTGGCTGCCGGCCGAGTGTAGCGCCTCGGGAGGGCTCCTCCCGGCGGTCAGGACGGTCCGCCCTGCCGGGTGCGACGGTCAGCGGATCCGGACGAGCCAGAACCGACCGGCGGGGTCCACCCGCACGGGGTCGATCTCGATGGCGCCCTCCTGGGTGGGCCGATCCACCTCGAAGACCTCGAAGGCCGACGGCGGGTCGTCACGGCCGGCGTAATGGAGCACCAGCTGACCGGCCTTCGGGTACGTGCCGTCGACGGCCACCCGGGCGCCGTCCGTGCCGCCGATCGCCGAGAGGGGCAGGTCGAGGTCGACGGCGAGCTGCGGGACGGTGAGCACCGGGACGAGCACGACGGCCTGCGAACCGGTCGGCCCGGTCCCGTCCCCGTCGTCCAGGGCTGGCGGTCTCGCCCCGGCAGCGGCGAGCGCGGCCTGGATCGTCGGGGTGAGTCGCTCGACGTCTGCATGGAGCACGCCGTTGAAGTTCGCGTCGCGGCGGGTCGCCCGATCGAGTGGCCCGAACGGTCGCACCAGGGCGAGGGCAGCCAGGCCCCCTGCCACGGTCGCCAGGACGGGGAGCGTCGCGCGTCGAGCCGGCCGTCGCAGCGCCGCGAGACGAGCGGTGAGCGACGACACCCGCAGCGACCCCAGGCCGATCCCCGCGACGAAGATCAGGGCGAGGTCCACGGGCGCGAAGTAGCGGTCGGACACGAAGATGCCCGCCTGGCCGAGGGAGACCAGGAACAGGAGCACCCCCAAGGCCAGGGCGAGCGACCCGGCGGCCACGTGCCGGTCGCGCCGGACCAGCAACGGCACGCCGAGCAGGGCGAGGAGCACGAGGCCCGGTTCGGGCGCGTAGTGCGCCCGAATGGCCGCGATCACCCCGTCGACGCCGGACAGCGGGAGCCCGACGGACCCGAGCACCGGCACCGTCTGGGAGTAGGCCGGATTGCCGGTCAGGAGCCAGTCGTGGAGCGCCTGCACCGGCAACGTGAGCGCGCCGAGGAGCAGCGGGAGGCGTGCCCGGACGGGACCCCAGCCGGAGCGGCGGGCGAGGGCCGCGCCCGCCGCTCCGGCCAGGAGCAGGGCCGCGGCCCCGGTCACGATCAGCGTCTCGAACCGGGCCAGGCCACCCAGGGCCAGGGCGAGGCCGGCCAGGCCATAGCGAGGACGATCGGCGGAGACGAGCAGGCCGGCGGCGCTCCAGCAGAGGAGCGCCCATGACACGGCGTAGGCGGCGTCCACGTCCTGCAGCAGCTTCGCGGAGCCCACGAGGCCGATGGCGACGAAGGCCGCGGCGGCGATCCCGGCGAGACGGAACGCGAGGGTCGTGGCCGCGGCGATCGCCGACGCATAGGCGACGATGGCCAGGACCGAGATCGCCCGCCAGTCCGGGACGACGGCATGGACGGCCCCGTACAGGACGGTCAGGAGCGGCTTCGGGGTCGCGCCCAGGAACGTCTCCAGATGACGCCCGGCCAGGATCCGGTCGAAGTAGAGGACCGAGGCGGCGGCATCGAACCCGAGCGTCCCCGCCTGGAACGGTCGGACCACGTACGCGGCGACGGCGACGGCCAGGCCGAAGGCGAGCGTCGCGACCGCGATGTCCGGGCGGAGCTGTGGGGCGACAGGCTGGCGCACGGCGCCGAGTGTATCGACGCGCAGGGGGCTCCGGGACCGTGGGAAGGAACGCCACCCGCGCCGCCGCTCGAGCCCGGCGGCGTCCGCGGGGCCGCCGGCGGCGGTCCCGCGCCGGTTCGCGGTACGCTCCTCGGCGATGTCCAAAGGCGCACGCCTTGCAGCGTGGACCCAGCACAGCGTCCTCCACCATCTCGTCGACTTGCGCGAGACCAGCCTCGTCCTCGGGCTCGTCGCCGTCACCGCGTACGCCGCGACGCAGACGGCGAACCAGGTCATCTTCCGGGCCGGCCTGGCCTACTACCTGGCCGCCGCCCTCCTCCCGCTCGCCATCGGGGCCGCCGTCTTCGGCGGTCGCGCCGCCGGGCGCCCCGCGACGGATCCCCGACTCGCCCTGCGCGCCGGGCTGTCGGCGGCCGGCGTGCTGCTCGCCCTCGGCGTCCTCGGCCGCCTCGTCGTCCCGCGCCCACTCGGCCTGGGCTCGCTCCTGCCGACCATCGTCCTCCTGACAGCCATCGCCGCGGTCGCCCTGGCCGCCGGCGCCGTCCTCGGGACCCGCCTCGGCCGGCCGCTCCGGACCGGCGAGCTGCTGCTCCTCGAGGTGGCGGCCCTGATGCTCGCCACCGACTACATCCTGATCCGCACCCGGCCGCTGAACGACCTCGAGATCTACCTGCGGGCCGGCGATCGCTTCCGGGCGGGCCTGTCGGTCTACCTCCAGGCCCCTATCCGCATCCCGCCCCACGACGGGCGCCTGCTGCCGTTCCTCTACCCACCGCCGACGCTGCCCTTCTTCGGCCTGCTCTCCGTCCTGCCCCGGCACCCGGTCATCGTCGCCTGGGAGGTGGGCCTGTTCGGCGCCGCCGTGGCCGGCTTCCGGCTCCTCGGCCTGCGCTGGCGGTGGGTCGCCCTGGCCGTCATCTGGCCGCCGTTCGTCCACGGGCTCTGGTCGGGCAACGTCGCCCTGTTCGCCTTCCTCCTGCTCGCCGCGGGGGCGCGGGTCGGGCCCGCCCTGCCCATCAGCGCCATCTTCAAGCTGCAGGCCGCGATCCCTTCGCTCTGGCTCGTCCTGGAGCGGCGCTGGACCGCCATCGCCGGCGGCATCGCGACCCTGATCGCGCTGGCCGTCGTGACCCTGCCGGTCGTCGGTCCGGAGAGCTGGCTGCGCTGGATCGATGGGCTGCTCGACTTCCAGCGCTCCAGCCTCGCGCTCATCGGCTACGCCCTGCCCCGCTACGTGCCGACGCCGGTCTTCTACGGCCTCGCCCTCGCGGCCGTGGGACTGGCCCTCACCCAGCGCTCGCTGCGGGGCCTGGCCGCCTTCGGGCTGGCCGCCGTCGTCGCCTCGCCGTCGCTCTACGACCACGGCTTCCTGGCCCTGTACCCGGCGCTCCTGACCCTCAACGCCGGCCTGCTCTGGACCGGCGTCGCCCTCACCTCCGTCCTGACCGGCCCGGGCTGGTGGATGGCCGTTGGCCTCGCCGCAGCCGCGTTCGTGTGGCCTCGCCTAGCCCACGATGGCGTGACCGACGCGGCGGTACACCCGCTCGGGGGGGCCATGGTGCCCTGGTCGCTCCCGGCGCCGGGCCCGTCCGTCGCCGACGTGGCCGGCCATCTCGGGCGACGGCTCGCGAGCCTCGCGTCGCCCGAGCGCGTCGCGCTGACCGTGGGCCCGGACGAGGGCGCGGTCGAGGCCGCGGAGCAGGTCCCTGGCGAGATCCCGGTCTTCGTCGACGAGGACCCCCACCCCGGCTGGCCGGAGACGCTGGAGGCCGGGCTGGCGGCGGCCGACGCGAAGGCCGGCTCGATCGGCGCGGAGGAGGCCTGACCCCACGGGACTCGGGCGGTCGGCGCGACGCCGCGGGCGGAGGGCCCGAGGGGCTGCGCTATCATCGAGTCCCTAGCGCGAGGTCTCTGCGGCCCCACATGCCCGACAGTCTGCAGCGCCTGCTCGGCCTCCTCGGGGCCGTCCTGACGCTCCCCCTCGTCGGCGCGCTGGGCCTCGCCGTCCGCCTCGAGACGCCCGGACCCGCCATCCACCGCGCGAGCCGGGTCGGGACAGGCGGTCGGCCCTTCACCTGCTACAAGCTCAGGACCATGGTGGCCGCCGCGCCGACGAGCGGCCCGGCGATCACGGCCGGCGGCGATCCCCGCCTGACCCGCCTGGGCCGTCTCCTCCGCCGCTTCCGCCTCGACGAGCTGCCGCAGCTCTGGAACGTGGCCCGCGGCGAGATGCGCCTCGTCGGCCCCCGCCCCGAGGCACCCGGCTTCGTCGACTTGAGCGACCCGCTCCACCGGCTGGTCTTCACGGCGCGGCCCGGCATCACCGGGCTGACCCAGCTCTTCTACGCCGACGAGGCGGCGCGGCTCGACCGGACGGACCCCGAACGCCACTACCGCGAGGCCGTCCTGCCGGCCAAGCTCCGCCTCGACGCGGCGTACCTGCGCCATCGCTCCACGATCCTCGACCTGTGGATCCTCGGCCAGACGCCGCGCGCGCTGCTCGGCCGGCCGCTCCACCTGCCGCCCTCGCTGGCGGCCGAGCTCGACGAGGCGGCGCCGTGAGCGGCATCGGGGCCGCCGTCCGCGGCTTCGTCCCGCGGGGCCGCCACCTCTTCCTGTACGACGTGCTGGCGACCGCCCTGGCCATCTTCCTGAGCTTCGGGCTCCGCTTCGACGCCTCGGACGTGTTCGGCCAGCTGAACCGCTACATGCCCGTCGTCCTGCTGCCGCTCCTGGCCGGCCCGCCCGTCTACGTCGCCTTCGGTCTCTACCGCCGCGAGTGGCGCTACGCCTCCGTCGAGGAGATGTTCACCCTCGCCGAAGCCGTCGCCGCGGGCGCCGTCATCGCCTTCGCCGTCTTCCTCGCCCTGAGCGCGGCCAAAGCGCCGGGCACGATGGGCTTCCCGCGCTCCGTCTTCGCCATCGAGGCCCTCATCGGCCTCGCCCTCGTCGGCGGCGGCCGGTTCGCCCTGCGGGCCAGCCTGGACCGGCGCGGCGTGGCCGGCGGGACGGACGCGGAGGGCCAGCGGACGATCATCTTCGGGGCGGGCGAGGCTGCGGCGACCGTCGCCCGGCTCGCCGCCCGCGACCGCTCGACGGGCATCCAGGTCGTCGGTTTCCTCGACGACGATCCAGCCAAGCGCGGCTCGCGGCTGCTCGGCCGGGCCGTCTTCGGGGGCCTGGACCAGCTCGAGCGGGTGGCCCGCCGGACCGACGCCCAGCAGCTCCTGGTGGCCATGCCCTCGGCGCCGGGCTCGACCGTCCGACGCGCCTTCGAGGCCGGCCGGCGGGTGGGCCTCGAGGTCCGCACGGTGCCCCACCTGGGCGAGCTCGTCAGCGGCGGCGGGGCGGGCATCGACCGATTCCGGCGGGTGAGCGTCGAGGACCTCCTGCGCCGGGAGCCCGTCGCCATCGACATGGAGGCCGTCACCGGCTACCTCAACGGGGCGAGCGTGCTGGTGACCGGTGGCGGCGGCTCCATCGGCAGCGAGCTCGTCCGCCAGATCCTCGCCGTGGGCCCGCGGCGGCTGACCATCGTCGACAACCACGAGGCGGCCCTGTGGGCCATCGAGGCCGAGCTCGGCGAGCGGGCCTCGGCGAACCCCGGCCTCGCCTTCGAGCCCGTCCTCGCCGACATCCGCTCACGGGCCGGTATCGAGGCCGTCATCGCGGCCGCCCGCCCCGACGTCGTCTTCCACGCGGCGGCCCTCAAGCACGTCCCCATCGTCGAGCTCCACCCCTCGGAAGGGGTCCTCACCAACGTCGAGGGGACCCGCAACACGCTGCTCGCCTGCGAGCGGCTCGGCGTGGAGCGATTCGTCCTCATCTCGACCGACAAGGCCGTCGAGCCCGCCTCGGCGATGGGCGCGACCAAGCGGCTGGCCGAGCTGCTCACCCAGGTCAGCGCCCGTCGCTCCGGGCGGCCCTATGTCGCCGTCCGGTTCGGCAACGTCCTGGGCTCGAGCGGCAGCGTCATCCCGACGTTCCAGCGCCAGCTCGAGCTGGGCCACCCGCTCACGGTCACCCACCAGGACGCGACGCGTTACTTCATGACGATCCCCGAGGCCGTCAGCCTCATCCTGGAGGCCGGCGCGACCGCGGTGAGCGGCGACGTCTACGTCCTCGACATGGGCGAGCCGGTCCGCATCGTCGACCTGGCCCGCGACCTCATCCTGCTGAGTGGCCTCGACCCGGACCGCGTGCCGATCCTCTACACCGGGCTGCGGGCTGGCGAGCGGCTCAACGAGGCGCTCTTCTACGACCACGAGACGACGGACCGGACGCTCCACGAGGGCATCCTCCGGGCGCGGGCCGACGGCACGACGGTCGAAGCCCG